>NZ_JBSGZJ010000011.1:0-41584 GCF_053610925.1 Streptomyces sp. NPDC054847
CCCGCGTTCAGGGGCCGTTACGGGACCTCGACCCACACCGCCTCGGACGGTGTGCCGGCCTCGTCCGTCACGAAGAACATGTAGTAACCGGACGGCACGAGTGCCCTGTTCCTGGGCACGGTGATCTCCACGCCGTCCGCGGTCTTCTTCATGTCCAGCGCGATCGAGCGCTGGTCGACGTCGGTGACGTGGGTGACCGCGCTGGGACGCATCAGCTTCGCCGTCTTCAGTGCCTTCCCGCTCTTGACCTTGAAGGTGCCCTTCTCGCCGCGTCCGATCGTCTTCGGCCCGCCGGTCACCTCGGGCCTGCTGTCCCGGTAGAGGTAGGGCGGGGTGTAGATCTCGATGCGCTGCTCGAAGACGCCCGGCCGGGTGTTGGCCTTGTCGGAGAAGAGGGAGTCCGAGCCGAAGATCATGACTCGCCCGTCGGGCAGCAGCACGGAACCGGAGTGGTAGTTGCGGCCCACGGCCGGGTCGGCGACGCGCTTGTACGTCCCCGTCTTCGGGTTGTACGTGCGGGCCTGGAGCACATCGGATCCGCCGCGCCCCCGGTAGTCCTCCGAGCCGCCGGTGACGAGTACGGAGTCGTCGGGCAGCAGCGAGGCGCTCGGGTAGCGGGTGCCCCTGTCCAGCGAGGGTCCGTCCTTGAAGCGGGGGTTGTCGGCCTTGAGATCGACCAGCCGGGACTTCTCGCTCGACTTCTCCGACTCGCCGACCCCGCCGCCGCCGATGACCATGAACTTCTGGTCCTGGGCCGGCGGCAGCATGACCGTCGCGGAGGTCTCCATCCGGTCGGGGTCGGACAGGCCGGGGATCTTGGTGAACTTGTTGGTGTCCAGGTCCCAGACGCCCGGGTCGCGGCCCACTTCGGCGGGCCCGTAACCGGCGTTGGAGCCGGAGTAGAACAGCTTGCCGTTGTCCATCAGGAAGATCGCCGGGTAGGTGGGGAACTTCCTGATGACCCCGGTGTACTCCCAGGTCTTCGTCTTCGGGTCGTAGATCTCGTCCTTGCCGGGCACGATCTGCCCGATCTCGTCGAGGCCGGAGAGCGAGAGGACCTTGCCGTCCTCGAGGGTGGTCAGCGTGGGATACCAGCGGGCCTCGTTCATGGGGTCGACGGGGACGTACTTCTCCGCGACCGGGTCGAACTCGAAGGCCTCCTTGATGCCCTGGAAGTCCTTCTTGTCGAGGGCGAGTTTCTGGGCGATGCCGTAGACGTTGCGAGCGTCGGATCCCTTGAGGCCCTGCACACGGTAGTTGTCCTCGGTGCCGGTCTCGTACTGCTTGCCCGACTGCTCGGCCTCGACGTAGATGCGGCCGAGGCCCGCCTCGGTGCGCAGGAAGCGGCCGGTCTTCGGGTCGAAGATCTTCTTCGCCTTCTCCACCAGGACCGGGTCCTTGGAGACGAACGTCCTGCCGTTCTTCTTCCCGGTGAACTTGGTGCCCGCGGGCAGGGTCTTGGGCGCGTCCGGGTCCTCGTTGTGGACGATCATCAGGCCGCCGGCCTTGGTGACGTCGCCCTTGAGCTTCTCGTACCGCTTGGTGCCGCCCGCGACCAGCAGCTTGCCGTCGGGCAGCTGGGTGTGCCCGGCGCAGAACATGTCCTTGGGGGTGGGGATCTTCTTGAACTTGTTCGTCTCCGGGTCCCACAGCACCGACTCGAACTTCTTGGCGTCGAAGTTCTTCTGGTTGTTGCCGGAGCCGGCGATGAGCAGCACCTTGCCGGTGTGCAGCAGCGCGGCGTGGATGCTGTTGATCCTGAACTCGGAGGGGACGTCGAGGAAGTCCCAGTGTCCGTTCGCCGCCTTGTACTCCGGCTTGTTGATCTCGTAGTCGTGGTACTGCTCCGAGCCGAAGCGCCAGATGGCGGGCCCGTTGAACCCGGCGACCACCACGATCACCGCCGCGCCGATGGCTATTCGGCGGGCGCGGTTCTTGCGGTGGTTCGGCCGCGCGGGCATCGTGCTCATTTCTTACGTCCCCCAAGGGCGATCTGCATGGTCTGGTCCGTGGCCGCTCCGGGACCTGGTCGGGGGTCCGCGAAGCGGGGCCGTTGCTGCGGCACATGAGGTCCGCCGGAGCCCGGCCCGTCCGGGGGCCCGTCTCCCGTGCGCCCTCTCCTGCGCTTCTTCTTCTCCGCGGCGATGCCGTGCCGCCAGGCGAAGATGGGCGCGGCCGTGATCAGCAGCGCCAGCGACGCCCAGGTGATCATCGCCGGATGGTTGTGCCCGAACCAGAACGACGAGGCGAGCGAGCCCCCGAAGACGGCGATGAAGAACAGGTGGATGCGGAACGTGCCGAACAGGGTGTCGGGGCTGGACGAGTCGCCCTTGGGGGTCACCACGAACGAGCTCTTGCGCCGCAGTACGGCGTCCATCAGCGAACGGGCGTAGATGGGCGCGGAGAGCGCCGACATCACCATGCCGGCGAGACCGCCGGAGCCCTCCGGCTCGTGCGGCGACACGTTGTGCCGGCGGTTCCAGATGTACAGGCCGATCTGGAGGGCGGAGGCGTTGCCGTAGAGCATCATCCAGATGGCCGGGTCGATCTGCACGCCGGAGGCGCCCATGCCCAGGAACAGCGCGCAGCTCAGCGCCGCGAGGATCCAGTTGAGGGCCGACATCGGATAGAAGATGATCATCATCGTGTAGTTGAAGAGCTTGCCGGGCGGCAGAGTGCCGAAGCCCTTCCAGTACTGCTTGAGGATCGTCTCGTACGTGCCGCGGGACCAGCGCAGCTGCTGGGTGAAGAAGTCGGTCCAGGCCGTGGGGCCCTCGCCGACGGCCAGGACGTCGGGCGTGTAGACCGAGCGCCACTTGTTGCCGGTGGCCGGGTTCGTGGCGCGGTGCATCTCGAAGCCGGTGGCCATGTCCTCGGTGATCGAGTCGTACAGGCCGCCGATCTGCTTGATGGCCCTGATGCGCACGGCGTTGGACGTGCCGACGAACATCGGTGCGCCGTAGCGGTTGCCCGCCCGCTGGATCAGGGCGTGGAAGAGGAACTGCTGCGACTCGGCGGCCTTGGTGACGAAGGTGTCGTAGTTGCCGTAGACCTGCGGGCCGATGACGAAGCCGACGTCCGGGTCGCGGAAGTAGCCGAGCATCCGCTCCAGGTAGTTGGGCAGCGGGACGTGGTCGGTGTCGACGGAGGCGAAGAAGTCGTAGTCGCCGCCGTGCGCCTCGAGCCAGGCGTTGTAGTTGCCGTGCTTGGTCTTCGCCCGGTGCGCGCCCTTCTCCTGGTTCCACCTGGCGACGCCCTTGCGGGAGAAGTGGTGGACACCGAGACGGGCGCAGACCTCCTTGACGGCCGGGTCGTCGCCCTCGTCGAGGAGCCAGACGTGCATCGGACCCCGGTGCCGGATCTTCACCGCCGCCTCCAGGGTCTTCGTCACCATCTCCAGGGGCTCCTTGCCCGGCACGAAGGAGGTGAGGAAGGCGACGCGGGTGCCGGATTCCGGCACCACCGGCACCGGGTCGCGTGCCACCAGCGTCGCGTGGGCGTTGGACAGCACGTTCATCGTCCGGAACAGCTCGATCAGACCGATCGACACGAGCATGACGATGTCGAGGACGAGCAGCAGGTCGTTCTTGAGGTTCGGGTCGCGGTCGGTCCAGTGCTGCGGCTGCATCAGCCAGGCGAACAGGCCCAGCGACAGCAGCGGCGCCGCGCCGAGCAGCAGCGCGGCACGTATCCGGTGGGGCTCCTGCGAGAGCAGGGAGCGGTACCGGACCTTGTACGGCCGGTTCGGGTCGGGCTGCGTGAGGGGGCCCGCCAGCCGGCTGTAGTGCTCGTAGTCGTAGCGCGGCAGCGCCTTCCTGGGGCGCAGCCGCGCGGTGGCGGCACGCAGGTGCGCGGGCACCCGCAACTGGGTGGTCCGCGAAGAGTCTTCCGGCTGCCCGGTGCCGTCCGGCATCGACGTCATTGATCATCCCCCCGCACGCGGGGTCGGCGCGTGCTGTGGTCGGTCGTGTCACCTGGGGCCGCAGGATCCCCTGTACCTGCTGTCCCGGGCGTGTCAGTGGTGGCTGGCCACCGTCCCTACAGACATGAAACGGTCACCCTTCGGTTGCATGATGCCCGCCTCGTGTTCCGACCGTGACAGGGCCCCCGCCCCTTGCTCCGCGCACCGGAAGCGGCCCCCGAAACCGCACCCAACTGCCCAAACCGGGCGTCCAATTGGGGTGACCGGCTCCACCATAGGTTCTCGGAGCCCCGTCATGATCGCAAGGGTGAAACGGGCCGTTAACCGATCGTATGCGCGATTTGACACCCTCTCGGGCCGGAGGTTTCCGACCGGTAGGCATTGGCCGGAAATGATCGTACGCACGGCCATGAGAGCGTCGGCGGTACGACCGAGGCCCCCTCGCCTGTGGCGAGGGGGCCTCGGTTGCGCGTGCGCCGCCAGGGACTCGAACCCCGGACCCGCTGATTAAGAGTCAGCTGCTCTAACCAACTGAGCTAGCGGCGCCTGCTGACCTGGAGAACTCTACCGGAACTCCGGGGGTGCTCCGTGCCGACACCCGCGTCGCGAGGGCGCGCCACGGCCTGTCGAATCATCGTTTTTAACCTTTGATCCGTCAAAATGCATTATGTCCAGACCGCTGGGACACTGGCGCCCGTGAAACATCGTCAGAAGATCTTGCTGAGTGCGGAGGGGACAGACATGGCTGCCGTACCGGTCTTCGAGGAGTTCGAGCCCGCCGCGGACTGCGACTGCGCGGGCTGCGCGCACCGCCGCCGCACGCTCGCCGCCGGGGAACACCTCTCGGCGCAGGGCCGCCGCAGGGCGCTGGTCGTGGTCACCGCCGCCGGGGTCGTCCTGGGAGCCACGGGAACGGGGGCGACGGCGAAGAACGCCTCGCCCGCCGCCGTGCGATCCGGGGAGCGGACCGTGGACCCGGGGCCGCCCACCGAGCAGGGCGGCACCGCGCCGCTGCACGGCCCCGCCGGCCGGCCCGCCACCACGAAGGCGCCGCTGCGCGCCAGCACCCGCGCGGAGATCATCAACCGCGCCAAGAAATGGGTCGACGCCAAGGTGCCGTACAGCATGTCGAAGTACTGGTCCGACGGGTACCGCCAGGATTGCTCCGGCTATGTGTCGATGGCCTGGAACCTGGCGAAGAACGAGTGGACCGGAAGCCTCGCCCAGTTCGGCGACCGGATCATGCGCGACGATCTCCAGGCCGGGGACATCCTGCTCTTCCACAATCCCGCCGACCCGTCGGGCGGCTCGCACGTCACGATCTTCGGCGGCTGGACCGACTACACGCACACCTACTACACGGCGTACGAGCAGACCAAGCCGCACACCCGCAAACAGGCCACGCCGATGGCCTACTGGAACAACTCCGCCTCCTACGTCGCCTACCGCTACAAGGGCCTCGGCACCGGCGCCGGCGGGGGGCAGCGGGACGCCGTTCCGTTCCCGGGCGTCTCCCGCTTCGGACCCGGCACGGACAACGCGTCCGTCACGCGCCTCGGCGAGATGCTCGTGGCGCGCGGCGGCAAGCGGTTCTACCGCGAGGGGCCCGATCCGCGCTGGACGGAGGCCGACCGGCGGGCGACCCAGGCGTTCCAGCGCGCCCAGGGCTGGCGCGGCAAGGAGGCGGACGGCTATCCGGGGCCGCACACCTGGCGGCTGCTGGTGAACAAGCAGGGGAAGCACATCCCCGCGGCGAAGCCGGCGACGAACGGTCCGAACGCCGGCAAGCCGGCCTTCCCCGGGCGCGCCCACTTCCGGCCCGGCCGCTCCAGCGCGTACGTCACCCAACTCGGCAAGCGCCTGGTCGAGCGCGGTTACGGCAAGCACTACTCGTCCGGACCGGACCCGCGCTGGCGCGAGGCGGACCGCCGCAACGTCCAGGCGTTCCAGCGCGCCCAGGGCTGGCGGGGCAAGGAGGCGGACGGCTATCCGGGGCCGGAGACCTGGAGGCGTCTCTTCTCCTAGGACCCGGTCCCACGGCACCGGACACGAGCACACCCGACGACACAACAGCGACCAGCTAAGGCGGCAGGCATGAACACCACGACGTCGGAGCCGGAGGGCACCGTGCCGTCCGAGAGCCCGCGGCGCAACTTCGTCATCGCGAGCGAGACCACGACCGAGATCCCCGTCCACCTGCTGTTCAGGGACGACGCGGCCCCGCTGCGGCCCACCGTCGTCTCCCGGCGGCAGGGCACGGGGGAGCAGCCGAGGGTCGGGCACGAGCCGCCCGCCACGCCCGAGGGCGCCCGGCCCGACACCGAGCCGGGCACCCTCGACCTGCAGAAGACGGACCTGCAGAAGACGGACCTGCGGAAGACGGATCTGCGGAAGACGGATCTGCGGAAGGCAGACGCCCGGAAGGCAGACGCCCGGAAGGCCGATACGGACCAGGCCGATCCGACCAAGCGCCGCCCCCACGAGCACCCGGACGGGCCCGATCCGCGCCGGCCGGGCCAGGACGGGTCCCGACCCCCGAAGCCGGAGCGGCAGAAGCCCGGACCGCAGCAGCCAGGACCGCGGAAGTCCGCCGCCGCGGCCCGGCCCGCGCCGTCCGTCGATCCGCAGCTCGCCGAGCGCCCCGGACCCGTACTGCCGGGGTGGACGGCGCTCGTCGCGGGCGGCTGCTCGCTGGCCGGGATCGGTGCGGTGATCTGGGGGACGGGTGCGGTGCCGGACGCGCTCGCGACGCCGTTCGGGCTGACCCCGCCGCCGTACGGGGGCATCGGGATCTGGTTGTGGTGCCTGCTCACGCTCGGGGTGATCCTTGCGCTGTTCTCGCTCGGCGGACTCGGGCGGGGCGAGGTCGGCCGGGCGTGGGTGCTCACGCTCTGCGGCGACTACCGCGGCAGCGTGCGGCGTACCGGGCTGGTGTGGGTCAGCCCGCTGGTGCTGCGCCGGCGGATCGACGTACGGCTGCGGCACTGGCGCAGCGAGCCGATGGCCGTCGTCGATGCCGAGGGAACGCCGCTGCGTGCGGTGGTGCTGGTGGTGTGGCGGGTCAAGGACACGGCGCGCGCCGTGCTCGGCGTCGCCGACCACGAGGCGTATCTGCGGGAACAGGTGGAGGCGGCCACCGCACGGGTCTTCTCGCAACTGCCCGCCGACGCCTTCCTCCCGGCGGTGCCGACCCTGCGCAACGCGGAGGCGGTCGGGGACAGACTGACGAAGATGCTGGTGGCACAGTGTGCGGCGGTGGGGATCGAGGTCTTCTCCGCGCAGCCGGTGGCCATCGACTACGCGCCGGAGGTGGCGGCGGCGATGCAGCGCCGCCGCGTCGCGGCCATCGACGCCAAGCACCGGAACACCGTGCTGACTTCGGTGGTGGACGCGGTCGAGGAGACGGTGGGCCGGCTGACGGCGCGTGGACTGGTCGATCTGGACGACTACGAGCGCAAGGCACTGGTCAAGGATCTGACCGTTGCCTTCTACACGGGTCGGGCGGGTGCCGTCGAGGCCCCGTGATTGGTCTGGACAACACCAACGGGCGTCAATACATTGGAACTTGGTCTAGACCGGAACAAGCGATACCGCACGCGTGCAGCAAGTGCCTCGGAACTCCCCCACGTTCTACCAGGAGCCAAGCATGCGAAAGAAGATAGGCGCGGCCGCGGTCGGCCTCGTCGTGACGGGTGCGACTCTGCTCGCCACCGGCAGCGCGAGCAGCCACGGCTACACCGACTCACCGATCAGCCGGCAGAAGCTCTGCGCCAACAAGACGGTGAGCAACTGCGGCCAGATCCAGTGGGAGCCGCAGAGCGTCGAGGGCCCGAAGGGCTTCCCGGCCGCGGGTCCGGCCGACGGCAAGATCTGTGCGGGCGGCAACGGCCAGTTCGCCGAACTGGACAACCCGCGCGGCGGGGCGTGGCCCACCACCAAGGTCAGTTCGGGCCAGAACTACACCTTCCGCTGGCAGTTCACCGCCAGGCACCGCACCACCGACTTCAAGTACTTCATCACCAAGGCCGGCTGGAACCCGAGCCAGCCGCTGACCAGGGCCGCGTTGGAGTCGCAGCCCTTCCTGACCATCCCCTACGGCGGTCAGCAGCCGCCGGCCACCCTGTCCCACTCCGGCAACCTTCCCCAGCGGTCGGGCCGCCATCTGATCCTGGCGGTGTGGACGGTGCACGACACGGCGAACGCCTTCTACGCCTGCTCCGACGTGCAGTTCTGACCGCAGGCCGGTCACACCGCGGCGACCCCTTCCGCCGGGGGTCGCCGCGGTCGTGTGCCCGTTGTGCCCCGTGATGGTCATGGAAAGCGGGTGCACCTGGCAGGATCATCGGATGACCGTGAATCGATCCCTCCTCCGCCGTCCGGAGGGCCGCCCACAGCCATGCTGATCGATCTGGAGAAAACCGAACAGCTCCCCGGCGGACTGTGCCTCGCTCACGCCCGCACCCCCATCGGACCGGTCGTCGCCCGCTGGTGCGGTGACCCCGCCGCGCTGCCCGGCCGGTACGACGCCGAGTGGACGGTCGACGAGGACGTGGCCTGGCTGGCCAACACGCATCCCGCCCCCGAGCAGTCCTACCGGATCGGCCCGCTGCCGGACGGTCTGCTGCTGCGCGGCCGGCTCGACGAGGTCGCCCGTGCCGCCGCCGTCCTGGACCTGGCGGGGACCTTGATCCTCCTGGACCTTGCCGGCCCGCTGCCGGACGGGGCCCTCGGGACATGGATCGACATCCACGCGGAGCGGGAGAAGGTGGCCCTCTATCCGTACGAGCTGTGAGGAGGGCCACATCGGGGCAAGGGGCCGGCGCCGAACGGCCGAGGCGCACCTCGCACGGAAAACCCTGTGGGGCATCCCGGATCACCGGAATGCCCCACAGGGTTTGGTTGTGCGCCGCCAGGGACTCGAACCCCGGACCCGCTGATTAAGAGTCAGCTGCTCTAACCAACTGAGCTAGCGGCGCCTCTTTCGTCTGCCGCTCCGCGGCTGACTCATTAATAGTACCTGGTCCGAAGGGGTGCTCCGGACCAGGTACTAGGAGGCGGCGCCGCGGACGGCTCTAGATCGCGAGCGAGAGCACCACCGGGGCCGCCCGGCGGTTCAGGGTGGCGGCGGCCGAGCGCAGCCGGTGCGCGTGCTCGACCGGGAGGGAGAGCGCCAGACAGCCCACGGAGGAGCCGGCCGTCAACGGTACGGCGGCGCAGACGGTGCCCACCGCGTATTCCTGGAGGTCCAGGACGGGGACCGTCGGCGGCTGGCTGTCCAGCTTGGAGAAGAGCAGCCGCTCGCTGGTGATCGTGCGCGACGTAAGGCGGGCGATCTTGTGCCGGGAGAGATGGTCGCGGCGGCCGTTCACGTCGAGCTGGGTCAGCAGGCACTTGCCGACCGCGCTGGCGTGGGCGGCGGAGCGGAAGTCCACCCACTCGTTCACCTTGGGCGTGCCCGGGCCGTCGGCGAACTGGGTGATCTTGACCTCGCCGTCGATGTAACGGCTGATGTAGACGGCGGCGCCGACCGAGTCGCGCAGCTCGGTCAGGGTGTCCTGGAGCTTGGCCGCCAGCGCCTCCTTGCGGGTGGCGCCGGAGCCCAGCAGGACCAGCGATTCGCCGATCACATAGGCGCCGTCGGCGACCTGCTCCACATACGCCTCGCGGCGGAGCATGGCCAGCAGCGGGGCGAGGTGGCCGGTCGGCAGGCCGGTCTCCCGTGCGATCTGGACGTCGGTGACTCCGCCACTGTGCTTGGAGATCGTCTCCAGGACGCGCAAGACGTATTGCACCGAGTGGAACGGCGCGGTCGGCTCGGGCTTCAGCGCCACGGTTTCCCCCTAGCAGGTTGTTACCGCAAGCTTCCCTACCACGATAGCCGCCAAGACCCGTTCATTGGGCGTCTGTTGGCGTAAATGATGAGGCGCCCCGCGTCACACGCTGGGGCGCATCACCATGGCATATGTCAGAGGCATTCCTGATCGACGGAGTAAGAGGTCAGAGCACCGCACCGAGGAATTCGCGAGTACGTTCGTGCTCCGGATCCGAGAAGATTTTTTCCGGCGGACCGGACTCGATCACCTTCCCGGCATCGAACATGAGCACGTCGTCGGAGATGTCACGGGCGAAATTCATCTCATGGGTCACACAGAGCATCGTGATGTCCGTGGTGCGCGCGATGTCGCGCAGCAGGTCCAGCACGCCGGCGACCAGCTCGGGGTCGAGCGCCGAGGTGACCTCGTCGAGCAGCAGAACCTGCGGCCGCATGGCCAGCGCCCGGGCGATCGCCACCCGCTGCTGCTGGCCGCCGGAGAGCTGCGTCGGCTTCGCGTCGCAGCGGTCGGCCAGCCCCACCAGGTCGAGGAGCTCCTTGGCGCGCACCTCGGCCTCGTCCTTGGATAGACCCAGAACCCGGACCGGGGCCTCCGTCAGGTTCCGCAGCACGGTCATGTTGGGGAACAGGTTGAACTGCTGGAAGACCATGCCGATCTTCTTGCGCGCCTCGCGGCGCTCCTTCTCGGGGGCCGGGTAGAGCCGGTTGCCGTTCACCTGGATCGTGCCCTCGTCGGGCCTCTCCAGAGTCATCAGCAGTCGCAGGATCGTGGTCTTGCCCGAGCCGGACGGACCGATCAGCGTGACGTGCTTGCCCGGGCGGACCGTGAAGCAGAGGTCGTCGAGAACCGTGTTGTCGCCGAATCTCTTGGTGACGTTGTCGAACCGGATCAGGGTGTCGGGCGTGGTGCCGGTGAGGTCAGCGGACAAGGCGGCGCTCCAGGGCTCGTACGAGAAGTGAAGCCGGATAGGCGATGAGGACGAAGGCGATGCCGATCAGGGTCAGCGGCTCGGTGTACTGGAACGTCGACGCGCTCTCCAGCCGCGACTGCTGGAGCAGCTCCAGCACGCCGATGGCGGCGAGCAGCGGAGTGTCCTTGAGCATCGCGATGACGTAGTTGCCGAGCGCAGGCGTGATCCGGCGCACGGCCTGCGGCAGGACGACCGCGATCCAGGTGCGGTGGGCGGGCAGGCTCAGTGCCGTCGCCGCCTCCCACTGCCCGGGCGGCACGGCTTCGATGCCGGCGCGGTAGACCTGCGCGGTGTACGTCGAGTAGTGCAGCCCGATCGCGATCGTGCCCGTGGTCAGGGCGGAGAACTGCACGCCCCACTCCGGCAGCACGAAGTAGAGGAAGAACAGCTGCACCAGCAGCGGGGTGGTGCGGATGAACTCGGTGACGAGGTTCACCGGCCACCGGACGAAACGGGTCGGCGCCCTGAACGCGATCGCCCAGACGAGGCCGAGGGTGAACGAGATCAACGAGCCGAGCACCAGCACCTGCAGCGTGATCAGCACGCCGTCCCAGAAGCGCGGCATGAAGTCCGCGATCGCGGACCAGTCCCAGGTCACTTCGAAGCACCCCCCGCCACCGCGGTACCGGCGAGCTTGTCCTCGGCGCGCTCACTGCCCGGGCCCTTGGCGAACAGGCCGCCGAGCAGACCGGGCGGCGACTCGATGCCGATGTTCCGTTTGGTCCTGCGCTCCAGCGCCTTCATGGAACGCGTCAGGGCGAAGGCGAGCACGAAGTAGATGACCAGGCTGATCGTGTAGATCTGCGCACTCTCCTGGGTGGCCAGCCGCACCAGGTAGGCGGCGAAGGAGACGTCGCCCACACCCAGCAGCGACACCAGGGCCGTGCCCTTGAGCAGCTCGATCAGCAGGTTGCAGAACGACGGCATCATCTCCGGCACCGCCTGCGGCAGCAGGATCAGCCGCAGCCGCTGCCACGGCGTGAAGCTCAGCGCGATGCCCGCCTCGCGCTGTGCGACGGCCACCGAGTTCAGCGCGCCTCGCACGATCTCGGCGCCGTACGCGCCGTACGACAGGCCGAGTGCCAGCACGGCGGCCCACATGGGGACGAGCTGCCGGCCCATCAGCGGGGGCACCACGAAGAACAGCCAGAACATCAGCACCAGCGCGGAGGTGCCCCGGAAGATCTCGGTGTAGAAGCCCGCCAGGAAGCGGACGGTCCGCGAGCGGTGGGTGCGTGCCGTGCCGACGGCGAAGGCGACGACGGCCGCCAGCGCCGCGCTGTAGACCAGCAGTTGAACGGTGATCCAGATACCGGGCAGCACCCAGTTCTGCCAGAGTCCGGCTGTCATCGGCACAGCTCCTCGGCAGTGAGCGTGGTCATCTCGTTCTTCGTGAAGCCGAACGGCTTCAGGATGCGGAAGAGCTCGCCGCTCTTCTTCATCTTGTGGATCTCGACGTTGAAGGCGTCACGCAGTTCGGTGTCCGTCGGCCGGAACGCGAACCCGCCGCCGTCGATCTGCTTCTCGCCGTCGATGACGGCCGCGAACGGCTCGGTCGCCTCCGCCTTGGAGCTCTTCTTCACCACCTCGCGGGCGGTCAGTGCCGTGCCCGCGAAGACGTCCACGCGTCCGGACTCGACGGCGTTCAGCCCGGCCACCTGGTCCTGGAGGATGACGATGTCCTTCTCCGGAATGCCCGCGGCGACCGCGTAGGCGATCTCGGCGTAGCCCGTTCCGGTGGAGAATTTCGCCTTTGTCCTCACCACGTCCTCGTAGGTGCGCAGGTTCTTCGGGTTGCCCTTGCGCACGATGAACGAGTCGAGCATCTGGTACTCGGGGTCGGCGAAGATGACCTGCGCGCACCGCTCCTTGTTGATGTACATCCCCGCGGAGACCACATCGAACTGCTGCGAGTTCAGCCCGGGTATGAGGGAGGCGAAGTCGGTCGCGACCGGCTGGACACTGTCTATCCCGAGCCGCTGGAAGATGACCCGGGCCAGCTCAGGGGCCTCGCCCGTGAACTCGCCCTGTTCATCGACATAGCCGTAGGGCACCTCGCCCGCGATGCCGAGGCGCACGGTGCCCTGGGACTTCAGCCGGGCCAGCGCGTCGCCGGAAGGCACACGACTGCACCCCGCCGCACCGGCGACGGTCAGCGCGCCGGCGGCCGCCGTGCCGAGCAACAGGGCGCGTCTGCTCATCGATCCTGGTTGTCTTGTACGAGCCATGGGCGCGCGGCTACCCGGGCGCTCGTCGGGTATGCGTACGTAATGGCCGACCGATACCTGACCGTTGCCTTGAGCAAGCGAGGCGTGGAGTGCACCGCCCGCCTGCTCTTCGACAAAGCCCCGCTGACCTGCGCGGCGGTGTGGGAGGCACTGCCGCTCGCCGGAGATGTCTACCACGCGAAATACGCGCGCAATGAGATCTATGCGCTGCTGCCGGCCTTCGCCGCGCAGGAGCCACCGCTGGAGAACCCGACGGTCACTCCCATCCCGGGCGATCTGTGCTATTTCACCTTCACGGACGTGCAGTTGGGCACGGACTCCTACGGCTACGGGGCCTCCGCCGCGCACCGGGGGCGGGCGACGGTCGTGGACCTCGCGCTGTTCTACGAGCGCAACAACCTGCTGCTGAACGGGGACACCGGGTGGGTGCCGGGCATCGTCTGGGGCGAGGTCGTGGATGGGCTCGACGTGATGGCCGACGCGTGCCAGGACCTGTGGCGGACGGGGGCGGCGGGGGAGACGCTGTCCTTCCGGCGGGCGTAGCGGTCACAGTCCCGGTACGCCGGACTCGTACAGCGTGTGCGCCGCGCGCAGCACCACCGCGTCCGCGTGCCGTGGTCCGACCAGTTGGACGCCGATCGGCAGGCCCGCGTCGTCCGTGCCGCACGGCACCGACGCCGCGGGCTGCTGCGTCAGGTTGAAGGGGTAGGTGAACGGGGTCCACCCCGTCCAGCGGTGGTGCGGTGAGCCCGCGGGGACCTCCGCGCCCGCCTCGAACGCCGTGATCGGCAGCGTCGGCGTGACCAGCAGGTCGTACGACGTGTGGAAGCGGCCCATCCGCCGGCCCAGCGCCATCCGTGTGTCGACCGCCGCCAGATAGTCGAGCGCGCTGTACTCCGCCCCGGCCGCGACGATCTCCCGGAGGCCGGGGTCGAGCAGTTCGCGGTGCTTCGTGCCCAGGTGCTGCACCAACCGGGCCGCGCCGCTGAACCACAGGGTGTGGAAGGCCTCGACGGGATCGGTGAAGTCGGGGTCGGTCTCCTCCACGTACGCGCCGGCCTCCGCCAGCGCGCCCACGGCCCGCCGTACCGCCGCCGCCACGGCGGGCCGTACCGCGACCTGGCCGCCGAACGACGGTGAGTACGCGATCCGCAGGCCCTTGACGCCCTCGGCGAGGCCCGCGGCCACCGAGGAGGAGGGGCCCAGGTGGGACCAGTCCCGCCAGTCCTCGCCGGTGATCACGTCGAGCATCAGCGCCGCGTCCGCCGCGTCCCGTGTCAGCGGCCCGACGTGGGCCAGCGTCCCGAAGGGGCTCGATGGATACATCGGCACCCGCCCGTACGTCGGTTTGAGCCCGAAGACGCCGCAGAAGGAGGCCGGGATACGGACCGAGCCGCCGCCGTCCGTCCCGAGCGACAGCGCGCCCGCGCCCAGTGCCACGGCCGCCGCGCTCCCGCCGCTGGAGCCGCCCGCGGTGCGCGACGGGTCCGCGGGGTTGCGGGTCACCCCGTGCCGGGGAGAGTCGGTGACGCCCTTCCAGCCGAACTCGGGGGTCGTCGTCTTGCCGAGGAACACCGCGTTGTGGGCGCGCAGCCTGGCGACCGACGGCGCGTCCTCGTCCCAGGGGCCGTCACCGCCGATGGTCCATGAGCCGCGCAGTGTGGGGCCGCCGCGCTGCAGCAGGATGTCCTTCACCGTGACGGGCACCCCGTCCAGCAGCCCTTCCGGCTCACCGCGGTGCCATCGCCGCGCCGACGCCTCCGCCTGGGCCATGGCCTCCTCCGCGTCGACCCGGACGAAGGCGTTGACCCGTGGTTCCGTCTCTTCGATCCGTTCCAGTGCCGCGCGGGTCGCCTCGACGGGGGAGAATTCGCCCTTTCGGTAGCCGGCCAGCAGTCGACGTGCGGTGAGGTCAGTCAGGCGAGTCGTCATGCATGGGGACGTACCCACGTTTCTTGTCCACCACGTTCGGAAGGGGCTTTCCGGCGGACCACAGCTCGTACATGTCGACGAACTGTTCCCCCAGCCGGTCGCGCCAGCCGACCGTGTCTCCGCTCATGTGCGGAGAGACGATCAGGCCCGGCGTGTCCCACAGCGGACTGTCGGGCAGGAGCGGCTCCTGCTCGAAGACGTCGAGGGCGGCTCCGGCGATCCACCGCTTGTCGAGCGCGGCGACGAGGTCGCTCTCGACCACCAGCGGTCCGCGTCCGATGTTCACGAAGCGCGCGGAGGGCTGCATCAGGTCGAAGCGCCGGGCGTCGAACATGCCCCGGGTGTCGTCGGTGAGGGGCGCCGCGCACACCACCCAGTCCGCCCGGGCCAGCAGCGGATCGAGGTCGCGGACGCCGTGGATGCCGTCGCGGGGCGTCCGGCCGACGACGGCGGTGCGGACCCCGAGCGCCCTGAGCGTGCGGGAGATGGCCCGGCCGATGGGTCCCGCCCCGACCACAGCCGCCCGTGTCCCGGCCACCGACAGGCCCTCGCGGTGGCGCCAGCGCCGCTGCCGCTGGAGGTCGAGCGTGCCGGGCAGGTCCTTGGCCATCGCCAGGACCAGGGCGGCCACGTATTCGGCGATGGGCGCCTCGAAGATTCCGCGGGCGTTGGTCACGACGGTGTCGGATTCGGCCAGTTCCGGGCAGAGCAGCCGGTCCACTCCGGCGCTCGGGGTGTGCACCCAGCGCGGTCTCGGGCCCTCGCCCGGCCAGGCCCGACGGACCGCGTCGGAGGTGAAGTCCCACACCAACAAGGCGTCCGCGGAAGGCAGTTGGTCAGCGAGAGTCTCCTCGTCCGCGTAGGCCACACGGACCTTTCCGGTCAGCCGGCCGAGCCGCGGCAACGGGTCGGCGGCCAGTACGAGAAGTTTCGGTTCGGACATCGGGCGGAAACCGCTTCCTCACGTCTGACATGTACGGATTGACCACGCTCGCACCCGAACCTACCGTCGTCAACAAGACACCAAGGGGGCCTGCGATGGATGTCTCCTTTCTGGGTGGACCGCAGCCGCAGCACGGCGTGGGTGTGGTCGCCCCGTTCGACTTCGCGCTCGACCGCGAGCTGTGGCGCTGGGTCCCCGACGACGTCTCGCTGCGTCTGACGCGCACCCCTTTCGTGCCCGTGGGGGTCTCCCTCGACCTGGCCCGTCTGGTGAGCGAGCACGAGACGCTGCGTGAGGCCGTACGGGCGCTCGGCGCGTCCGAGCCCGAGGTCATCGCGTACGCCTGCGCCTCGGGCAGTTTTGTGGGGGGCCTCGCCGGGGAACGCGCCATGTGCGAGGTGATGAACGCGGCGGGCGAGGTGCCCTCCCTCACCACCTCCGGGGCGCTGCTCCAAGCGCTGGAGGAGCTCGGCGCCTGCCGGATAGCCCTGGTCACGCCCTATACGGAATCGGTCACCCGCTCACTGGAGGCCTATCTGGGAGAAGCTGGAGTGACGGTGACGGGCTGCGCCTTTCTGGGCCTGACCCGCCACATCTGGAAGGTGCCGTACCGGGCGGTGGTCGACATGGCGAGAACGGCGGTGGTCGGTGCGGCCGACGCGCTGTTCATCAGCTGCACCAACCTGGCGACGTACGACACGATCCCGCAGCTGGAGGCCGAACTGAGGATGCCGGTGCTGTCCGCCAACCAGGTGACGATGTGGGCCGCGCTGCGTGCCATCGGCTCCCGGGCCGTCGGCCCCTACCAGGCACTTCTCATGGAGCCGGAGGCACTCGCGGGGACGCTGCCGGACGGGCAGCCGGAGCCCGAAGAACAGGAAGGCTGGACATGACGACGGTCGGACTTCTCTACCCGGGACACTCCGCGGAGGACGACTACCCACGGCTCGAGGTCCTGCTGGACAGCGACATCAGGCTGCCCATCATCCACACCGACATCGGCGAGGACGCGCACCGCGTCGACGCGCTGCTGAAGATGGGCTCGCCGGAGCGGCTCGCCGCCGGTGTGGAGGCGCTGCGGCTGGAGGGGGCCGAGTCGGTGGTGTGGGCGTGCACCAGCGGAAGCTTCGTCCTCGGGTGGGAAGGCGCCCACGAGCAGGTCCGCGAACTCGCCAAGGCGGCGGGGATGCCCGCGTCCAGCACCTCGTTCGGCTTCGTGAACGCCGTGCGGCACCTCGGTACGCCGCGGGTCGCGATCGCCGCCACCTATCCGGCGGACGTCACCGAGTACTTCGCGGCGTTTCTCGAGAAGTCCGGCGCCGTGGTCGTCTCGGGCCGGGACGCCGGCATCCTGACGGCCGAGGAGGTCGGTACCTGGGGCCGTGAGCAGGTCCTCGACCTCGCCCGTTCGGCCGACCATCCCAACGCGGACGTGGTGCTGATGCCCGACACGGCCCTGCACACCATCGCCCACCTGGCCGACCTGGAGGAGGCGCTGGGCAAGCCGGTGCTCACCGCGAACCAGGTGACCGTGTGGGAGGGACTGCGGCTGGCGGACCGGCGTGCCTGGGGCGACAAGCTGGGCCGGCTCTTCGCCCGCCCCGACTGAGCGACCGCCCCTTGCCGGGACGACCGGCCGGCGTTACCCGGAGGAACTGCCGGCCGGCCGTCGTGCGGGGCCGCCCCGCCGGTCACGCGGACCGGGCAAGTGCTTCCGGGTGGACCGGATCGGCGAACGGCAGACCACGCCCGTACCGCTCCAGCTCGTCCAGCGCCGCGTGCGTCATACGGCCCAGCTCGTTGCCGAGTGAGCCCGCCACATGGGGCGTGAGCAGTACGTTCGGCAGGTCGTACAGCGGGGAGTCGGCCGGCAGGACCTCCGGGTCCGTCACGTCGAGGACGGCGTTCAGCCGGCCGGAGACCAGCTCGTCGGCCAGGGCGGCGGTGTCCACGAGCGAGCCCCGCGCCGTGTTCACGACCGTGGCTCCGTCCGGCAGCGCCGCGAGCCGGGCACGGTCGAACAGGTGGCGGGTCTCCGGCAGCTCCGGGGCGTGCAGGGTCACCACGTCGCTGCGGCGGGCGAGGGTGTCCAGATCCACCGGGAGGGCGCCGAGCCGCTGCGCCTCCTCAGCCGGGAGGTACGGGTCGTGCAGCAGGATCCGCAGGTCGTACGGACGCAGCAGTTCGACCACCCGCCGCCCGATCCGGGAAGCGCCGACCACCCCGACCGTACGGCCGTAGTTGCCGCCGGAGCCGATGACGTCGATGGGGCTCACCCAGCGGCGCTGCTCCCGGTACACGCGCGCCGTGTGCAGCACCCGCTTCCCGGCGAAGAGGACCGCGGCGACCGTGTACTCGGCGACCGGCAGGGCGTTGGCCTGCGCCGCGGAGGCGACCGTGATGCCCCGCTGCCAGCAGGCGTCGGTGATGTGGTGCTTCACGGACCCGGCCGCGTGCACGACCGTACGGAGCCGGGGCATCCGCTCGAGTGCCCCGGCGGTCAGCGGCGGGCAGCCCCAGCCGGTGAAGAGGGCCTCCGCCTCCGCGAGCCGGCCCGCGACCGCCGGGTCGGCGAAGTCGCCGACCACGCACGACGGATCGGTGTCCGCGACGGCGAGAAGCCGGGCGAGTGCCGCGTCGTCGAACAGGGCCCGGCTGACCGGCAGATCCATCGCGAGGACGGTACGGGGACGGCGGTACGGGTGGTGCTCGGACGTCACTTGACGGCTCCCGCGGTCAGGCCGGAGCGCCAGTAGCGCTGGAGCGCGACGAAGGCGGCGGCGAGCGGCACGATGGACAGCAGCGAGCCGGTGATGACGAACGCGTAGAACTGCGGCTCCTGCGCGAGGGTGGCGTTCCAGTTGAACAGGCCGAGGCCCACCGGATAGAGCGCGGAGTCGTTCAGCATGACCAGCGGCAGGAAGAAGTTGTTCCAGCTGCCGGTGAACGAGAAGAGGAAGATCGTCATGAACGCGGGCGACAGCATCGGCAGTGCCACGGAGCGGAACGTGCGCAGCTCTCCCGCGCCGTCGATCCGGGCGGCCTCCAGGGTCTCGCCGGGGACGTAGCTCTCCGCGAAGACCCTCGCGAGATACACGCCGAACGGATTGACCAGGCCGGGGACGAGCACGGCCCAGTAGGTGTTCACCAGGCCGATCTCCGAGGCCATCAGGTACATGGGCAGCGAGATCACCGTGTGCGGGACGAGGATGCCCAGCAGCACCAGGCCGTAAAGCTTCTCCTTGCCCCGGAAGGCGTACTTGTCGAAGGCATAGCCCGCGAGGACCGAGATCAGGGTCGAGGCGAGAGCGCCGGCGACCGAGTACAGCATGCTGTTCGCGAGCCAGCGGCCGAAGATCCCGTCCTGGTACGCGAAGAGATCGGCGAGGTTGGAAAAGAGGTTGAACTCGGCGAGGCGGAAACCCGGTCTGCCGAACAGGTCGCCGTTGTTCTTGGTGGCGTTGACCAGCAGCCAGCTGAGCGGCATGAGAGTGTACAGGGCGACGAGGGCGAGCAGCGTGTTGACGACGGTGCGCGACGCCCAGGTGCTGGTCGAGGCGGCCGGGGAGGTGCTCGGAGCGGGCATGCTCACGCCTCCTTCCAGCGGTTGCCGAGCCGTGTGATGACGAACGAGAGCGCGGCGCCGAGCAGCGCCAGCATCAGTGAGGCGGCGGCGGCGAGGCCGTAGTCGTGTTCGGTGAAGGCGGCCTGGTAGATGAACATCACCGGGCTCCACTCCTGGGATATCGAGGACGCCCGGGTGCGCAGCACCTCCGGCTCGTTGAAGAGCTGGATCGCGCCGACGGCGGTGAACAGCATGGTGAGCACCACGGAGGACCGGATCATCGGGAGCTTCACGGACCAGCCGGTCCGCAGCTCGCCCGCGCCGTCCACGGTGGCCGCTTCGAGGGTCTCCCTCGGCACCGCCTGAAGGGCCGCGTAGAAGATCACCATGTTGTAGCCGATCCACTGCCACGCGGCGGCGTTGACGAGCGAGAAGATCACCGCGTCCGGCCCCAGGAAGTCCCAGTCGGCCCCCAAGGAGGAGAGGAGGTCGATGACCGGGCTGAGTCCTGGCGTGTAGAGGAAGCCCCAGATGATCGCCGCGATCAGGCCGGGTACGGCGTGCGGCAGGAAATAGGCGAGCTGGAAGAACTTCTTCGCCCGGGCCATCGCGGAGTCCACCAGCAGGGCGAGGAGGAGCGCGCCGCCCACCATGACCGGGATGTAGATCAGGCAGTACAGGGCCACATGCAGGAAGCCGCGGCGGAAACCGGGGTCGCCGAAGGCGCGCAGATAGTTGTCGACGCCGACGAAGAGGGTCTGCGTGCCGCCGAACCCCAGGCCCGAGGTGGCCTGTTCACGGAAGAGGCTCATCCACACCGCGTAGCCGACGGGGGCGACGAGGGTGGCGAGGAAGAGGAGGAAGAAGGGGGCGATGAAGAGCACCGGTGTGCTGCGCCGCCCGAGGCCGGGCCGGGGTGTCATCGGCGGTAACTCCTTGGGACGATCGGCTCGTCGGGCCGGCTGGGAGAGCCCGGCCCGACGCGGGGACTACTTCGCGAGCTTCAGGCCCCGGTCCGTGATCGCCTTCTCCGCCGCCGCCTGTCCGGCCTGGAACGCGGCCCAGAACTCGCCGCTCTTCTGCGCCTTGCCGAACTCGGCCTGCATGGTCATGGTCGTGGAGTTGTGCACGGGGCTCCAGCTCCAGCCCGCGGCGATGGCCGGCACCTGCTCGCCCGCGACCGCGTAGATGTCCTGGCCGCCGAAGAATGAGGCGTCGAACGTCGACTTCGCGGTGGCGCGCAGCTTCTCCGCGGCGGGCAGGGCGCTGGACGTCCCGGCGGCGAGACGGGCCTTGACCGCCTCCTCGTCGGTGGTCGCCCACTTGATGAACTCCGCCGCGGCGGCGGCCTTCTTGCTGTCCTTGGTGATGGCGAAGGCGGAACCGCCGACGGCGCCGGTCACCGGCTCGCCCCAGTGGGGGAGCGGGGCCTCGGCCCACTTGCCCTGCTGCTTCGGGTACGTCGTCTTGATCGATCCGGCGCTCCAGGACGCGCCGATCAGGGCGATCGCCCTGCTGTCGGTGACGGCCTTGGTCGCCTCGGGGCTCCACGCCTTGTGGTTGAGCACGAGGTCCTGCTTGACCAGGTCCTTCCAGTAGTCGGCGACCTTCTTGGTGGCCGGGTCGGTGATGTCCACCTTCCAGGCGTCGCCACTGGAGCCGTACCACCGGGCGCCCGCCTGCTGGGCGAGGCCGGCCCAGGTGGCGGTGTCGTCGCCCCAGAAGTCGAGGAGGCGGGCCTCGCCCTTGGAGGCGGTCTTCACCTTCTCGGCCGCCGCCTTGAACTCGTCCCACGTCGTGGGGACCTCGATGCCGTACTGCTCGAACAGGTCGGTCCGGTAGTAGAGCGTCTGGGGGCCCACGTCGTAGGGAGAGGCCCAGGTCCTGCCGCCGAGTTCGACCAGGTCGCGGACGGCCTCGGGGGCGTAGCTCTCGACGGAGTCGCCGAGCTCGGCGGAGGAGTCGCGGAGCAGGCCCTGCGTGACGAGGTCCGGGACGGCCTGGTACTCGACGTTGACGACGTCGGGCGCGTTGCCCGCCTTCACCGCCTTGGAGATCTTGTCGTAGCCGCCGTTCAGCCCCGCGGGGATCTCCGCGAAGGTGACCTTGATGCCGGGGTGGCTCTTGTTGAACGCCGCGGCCATGTCCTTGGTGCCGGGCATCCAGGACCAGTAGGTGATCTCGACGGGCTTGCCGGCGGTGCCGGTGCCGGCGTCCGCCTGGTCCCCGCCGCCGTTGCCCCCACACGCCGTGGCGAGGACCGCGAGGGACACGACGGCTGCCGCGAGGGCTATGGAGGACGTACGGGAAGTGGTGTGCATGAGCGCTGCTCCTACGGGAGGCCTGGGGGCTCGTCCGGCCCTGACCCGCCGGACAGCCCCCGAGGGGGCGGCGAGTTGCTGCACATCTTTCGGCCAGCTTCGAACAGAGTCAATAGCAAATGAACAAACGAGCAAAAACGATCGCGACTTCGATCCCTTGTGTTCGGTCGCTCAGCTCGGACCCGGCCGCCGCGGCCCGCCTCGCCGCCGCGGACCCGCCTCAGCCGAGCTCGGGCGCCTCGCGCAGCTCCACAACCGGACGGCGGTCCCGGGGCAGCGGCCCGTCCAGCTCCAGGACGGCGATCTCGTTGCGGCCCCGCCGCAGCAGCGGCCACGGCACATGGAGCGTCCGCTGCGGGCCGCGCTCCCAGTAGCGCCCCAGGCAGAAGCCGTTGACCCAGACGTAGCCCTTGCGCATGGCGGGCAGCGCCACATAGCTGTCGGCCGGCTCCGAGACGTCCAGGAACCCCCGGTGGAAGACCGGCCCGGGGCCGGAGCCCGCCGTCCCCCACGGCAGACCGTCGGGCGTGCCGTGGCCGAGTTCCACGGCCCGCGCCGACCAGCCGTGGAGCATCTGCTGGGTGTGCAGCACCCGGGCGACCCCCTTGCGATCACCGAGGGCGATGCCGTAGTTGACCCGGCCCATCGACTCGACGAGCAGCTCCACCCGTGCGTGCGGCCCGGCCACGGCGATGCCGGGCAGCGACTCGACCGCGTCCCGTTCCAGCACACCGGCCTCCGCGCCGTCCACGAAGACGTGCGCACGGTCGGCGAGCCCCTGCACCGAGAGGGGATAGGGGCCGCGCGGGCCCGGTATCCGGCTGCCGTACAGCACCAGACCGTGGCCGATGCCCAGTTCCTCGAACGACGGCGGCTCCGCGGCCCGCACCTCGGGCCCCGCCAGCAGGTCCAGCACGTCGAATAGGCGTACGGACTCCTCGAGCGCCACCTCGCCGGCCGGCAGCAGCGGCGCCGGCGGCTCGGGAGCGGGCAGCGGCCCGTCCGCGTACCGCTCCAGCACCTTGCGGAACGCCCAGAACTTCTCGGTCGCCGCTCCCCGCTCGTCGACGGGCGCGTCGTAGTCGTACGAGGTCACGGTGGGCCGGTAGCCCGTACCGGTCGCCGGGTCCTCGGTGTTGGCGCCGGCCCAGGTGGAGAAGTTGGTCCCGCCGTGCGCCATGTAGATGTTGACCGAGGCGCCGGCCGCCAGCAGTTCCTCCAGGACGCCCGCGGCGTCGGCCGGGTCACGTACGACGTGGTCGGTGCCCCAGTGGTCGAACCATCCGCACCAGAACTCCATGCACATCGCGGGATCGTCCGGGCGCAGCCGCGCCAGGTCCGCGAGCGCCTCCGCCGGGCGGCTGCCGAAGTTGACCGTGGCCAGGTGCCCGGGGAGGGTGCCGCCGGTCAGGAAGAAGTCGTCGGGGCCGTCGGAGGTGAACAGCGGCACGTCGATGCCGCGTGACCGCAGCCCGGCCGCCAGGTGCTCCAGGTAGCCCGTGTCCGTGCCGTAGGACCCGTACTCGTTCTCGACCTGCACCATGAGCACGTTCCCGCCGCGGCTGACCTGGTGGGCGGCGACCACGGGGATCAGCCGGTCGAACCAGCGGTCCACATGCGCGAGATACGCCGCGTCCTGGCAGCGCAGCGCGCGTACCTCCGGGTCTGCGAGCAGCCACCAGGGCAGTCCGCCGTTCTCCCACTCGGCGCAGATGTACGGCGAGGGCCGGACGATCGCGTGCAGCCCGGCCTCGCGGGTCGCGTGCAGGAACCGGTCGAGGTCGGCGATCCCGTCGAAGTCGTACACGCCGGGGCGCGGTTCGTGGAGGTTCCACGGCACGTACGTCTCCACGGTGTCGAGGCCCATCGCGCGGAGCATCCGCAGCCGGTGGGGCCACTGCTCGGGCAGCACCCGGAAGTAGTGGAGCGCGCCGGACAGCAGGCGCAGGGGTCGGCCGTCGAGGGAGAAACCCTCGGTGGAAACACGGAACATGAGGGTCTCTCCGTCGGACGTGATGGTTGCCGGTCGATCAGGCGCTGGAAGAGCGGACGTGCAGCTCGGGCAGGATCGCCAGCCGGTGCCTGGCCCTGCCCGGATCGGCGAGCCGGCGGGCGAGCAGTTCGACGGCCGCCGCCCCGACGGCGTGCTTGGGCGGGGCGATCGCGCTGAGCGGGATGTCGGCGAGGGAGGCGACCTCGTCGTCGTAGGCCACGATGGCGACGTCACCGGGCACGTCGATGCCGCGCGCCCGCAGGCGCTGGAGCACGACGATGGCGTCGTGGTCGTTGTGGATCAGCGCGGCGTCGAGCCGGCCGTCGGTGACCGCCGTGGTGAAGTCCGCCAGCAGCCTTTCCCGTTCGGCCGCCTCGCCGGCCGGCGGCGGCAGCCGGTACGGACCGGCTCCCGGTGCGTCGAGGCCGGCAGCCGCGAGACCGCCGCGGTAGCCCTCCAGCACCGGTTCTCCGTGCGGACTGTCGTCGCGGAGCATCAGGCCGATGCGCCGGCGTCCGGTGCCGGCCAGATGCTGTACGGCGAGCCTCGCCCCGTGGACGTGGTCGGTGACCACGCGCTCGGCGCCGGAGGCGTCGTCGCCGGGGCGGCGCTCCACCAGCACGTGCGGCACGGGCAGTTCGGCGAGCCAGGGCTGGGCGACGGCGAAGCTGCACGGCGTGATCAGCAGCCCGTCGATGCCGTCGGCGAGCATCTGGCGCGCCTGCGCCCGTTCCTCGTCGGAGCTGTACTGGGAGATGCCGAGGACCAGCCGTACGCCGTGCTCCGCGGCCGCCTCGCGGGCGCCCTTGATGACCTCGGGGTAGTAGTAGTCGGCGGCCGGGACGATCAGTCCGAAGACCGGCTCCTCGCCGCGGGGGCGGGGCCGCGACTCACCACCCGCCGTCCCGGTGCGGGTCTCCGGCAGGACGGCCCCTCCGTGCACCCGGGCGACGAGGCCGCGTTCGGCGAGGGCCTCCACGTCCCGGCGGACCGTGACCGGCGAGACCTGCAACTCCTCGGCGAACTCGGTGACGCGCAGCGATCCGTGCTCGCGCAGCCTGCGGAGTATCGCCTGATGCCTCTCTTCGGCGTGCATCTGCTCGGGTTCCCCTTCCCTCGGGCTGAGCTGCAGTGTAGCCGCCCTCTGATCGACTGTGCACGTTTCTGCTCGAACAATCAATTCGAGCAGAGAATGCGCGATTCATTGACTCGTTGTTCGGGCCTGTGAGAGAAACCGCTCACCCCGAGCGTGGGCCCGAGGCCCACGACGCCCCCTGGCTCCGGAGGTTCCTCCGTCATGTCCTCCACCGTCCCCGCCGCCTTCCTGTCCCGCCGCGCCGTGCTGCGCGCCGCCTCGGTCGCCGCCCTGGCCGCCGCCGCGGCCGGCCCGCTCACCACGGCCGCGGCACCGCCCGCGCACGCCGCCGACGCCTACGACGCGCTCCGCCTCACCTGGCACGATCTGATCCTCGGCACCGGTTACAGCCCCACGGCGGAACCGTACGCCTCCAAACTCGCCGCCCTCGGCCGCACGGCCGCCGCCCTCCGCTCGACGATGGCCCCCGCGAACGGCTCGCTCTGGCCCGAACTGCCGTACGCCGACCCGGAGCCGGACACCGACGCCGAGTCGTACACCTACTCCGGCAACCTCGGCATCAGCTTCAACCGGCTGCGCACCCTGGCCGAGGCCCACAGCAGGCCCGGCACCGGCCTGACCGGGGACGCCGGCCTGCTCGCCGACATCCTCACCGGCCTCGACCACCTGCACGGCGAGGCGTACCACGCAGGCGGCGTCCGCTACGGCAACTGGTACAACTGGCAGATCGGCATCCCGCAGGCGCTGCTCGACATCGACGTCCTGCTCCACGACCACCTGGGCGCCGCCCGGCTCGCCGACCACTGCGCGGCCGTCGACCGTTTCGTCCCGGACAGCGTCGTGGCCCAGTACACCGGCACCTCCACCGGGGCCAACCGTGTCGACCTGTGCCGCGTCCTCGCCCTGCGCGGGGTGATCGGCAAGAACTCCGCCAAGCTCGCCCTCGCACGCGACGCGCTCTCGCCGGTCTTCCCTTACGTCACCTCGGGCGACGGCCTCCACGCCGACGGCAGCTTCATCCAGCACACCTACGTCCCCTACGCGGGGTCGTACGGCGCCGTCATGCTCGGCGGCCTCTCCCTCATGTTCGCCCTCCTCCAGGGCTCCGCCTGGGAGATCACCGACGCCGGCCGGCAGATCGTCCTCGACTCGGTGGAGAAGGCGTACGCGCCCTTCCTCTTCAACGGGCTCGCCATGGACGGCGTCTCGGGGCGCGCCGTCAGCCGGGGCGTGCAGAAGTCGGACACCACCGGGCTCCACCAGGACGACCACCAGCGCGGCCATTCGATCATGGCCTGCATCGCGCTGCTCGCCCGCAGTGCCTCCGCCGCGCAGAAGTCCCGCTGGGACTCGATGGTCAAGGGCTGGATCGACCGCGATTACTACCGCCCGGTCCTGACCAGCCAGGCGCTCGGGGTGGCTCAGCTGTCCCGGCTGAAGGCCGTCGCCGACGGCCCGGCGCTGCCGGGCCCGGAGCCGGTCGGCCACCGTTTCTTCCCCGCGATGGACCGGGCGGTGCACCGCCGCCCCGGCTGGGCCGCCGCGCTCTCCATGGCCTCCCACCGGATCACCTACTACGAGAACGGCAACGGCGAGAACCTCCGCGCCTGGCACAGCGGCTCCGGAATGCTCTACTGGTGGGGCGACTCCTTCGCCAACGGCCAGTACTCGGACGACTTCTGGCCCACGGTCGACCCCTACCGGCTGCCGGGCACCACCGCCTCCCGCAAGACGCTGGCGGACGGCGAGGGAGGCACCTGGGGGGCGGCCCGCCCCGACGTCCGCTGGGTCGGCGGCGCGAGCGACGGGACGTACGCGGCGGTCGGCCAGTACCTCAAGGGGCTGTCCTCCACGCTCCTCGCCAAGAAGTCCTGGTTCTTCCTCGACGACGCGGTCGTCTGCCTCGGCGCGGGCATCCACGGCCGGGACGGCACGGGCGTCGAGTCCGTCGTCGAGAACCGCAACCTCGGCGCGGACGGCGTGCACGGCTTCACCGTCGACGGCACGCCCCGGCCCACCGCGCCCGGCTGGAGCGCCACCCTGACGGGGGCCCGCTGGGCCCACCTCGCGGGGCACGCCGGCTACGTCTTCCCGGGCGGCGCCACCGTGAAGGCCCTGCGCCAGGCCCGCACCGGCGCCTGGTCGGACATCAACAAGGGCGCTGTGACCGACCCGGTCACCCGCCGCTATCTGACGCTGTGGTTCGACCACGGCACCGACCCGACGTGGGCGACGTACGCGTACGTCCTGATGCCGGGCGCGAGCGAGGCGCAGACCGCCGCACGGGCAGCCGACACGGAGTGGCTCACCGTCCTCGCGAACACCGCCGACCATCAGGGGGTGCACGTCCCCAAGGTGGGCTTCACCGGCGTGAACTTCTGGTTCGGCGGCACGGTCGGGGCGCTGACCGCGAGCGCGCCGGCCTCCGTGATGATCCGCGAGAGCGGGGCCGGCACCGCGACGGTGTGTGTCTCCGGGCCGTTGCGCGACGGCGCCACCATCGACCTGACATGGGACCGCCGCGTCTCCTCCGTGACCTCCCAGGACAGCTCCGTGCGGGTGCTCGCCACCGGCCCGTCCCTGAAGCTGCGGATCACGCCCGGCACGCTGGGCGCCGTGCACAGGGCGGTGGTCCGGACGGCCTGAGCGGGTCGCCGCCGGCGCGGGCCTCCGGACGTGCGGGGAATAACCGGAGTCGCCCTCCTGTTGGCTGTCGAGGCTACGTACGACAGACGCAGGAGGGCCCAGCGGTGAACGCAGACGCAGTGGACGAGATCCGAGGCACGGCGGCCGGGACCGCCCCCGTACCCCTGTCCGTGCTCGACCTCGTCACCGTCGGCAGCGGGCGCACCGCCACCGACGCGCTGCGCACCAGCGTGGACCTGGCACGGCTCGCGGAGAGCCGCGGCTACCACCGGCACTGGGTCGCGGAGCACCACTCCATGCCCGGTGTCGCGTCCTCGTCCCCGGCCGTGATCCTCGCCCACCTCGCCGCCCACACCGAGCGCATCCGCCTCGGCTCCGGCGGCGTGATGCTGCCCAACCACGCGCCGCTCGTCATCGCCGAGCAGTTCGGCACGCTGGAGGCGCTCGCCCCGGGCCGGATCGACCTCGGTCTCGGCCGGGCCCCCGGCACCGACGGCGCGACGGCGGCGGCCCTGCGCCGCACCGACCGGCTGAACGAGGGGGCGGACGACTTCCCGCAGCAGCTCGCGGAGCTGACCCGCTTCCTGGACGACGACTTCCCCGACGGGCACCCGTACGCCCGCATCCACGCCGTCCCCGGCCCCGTGCAGGCGACCGCGCCCGGCGGTGTCCAGTCGCCGGCCCGCCCGCCGCTGTGGCTGCTCGGTTCCTCCGGTTTCAGCGCACGGCTCGCCGGTGTGCTCGGGCTCCCGTTCGCCTTCGCGCACCACTTCTCCGCGCAGAACACCGTCCCGGCGCTGGACCTCTACCGCGAGTCCTTCCGGCCGTCCGCGGTGCTCGACGCCCCGTACGCCCTGATCGGCGTCTCCGCGCTCGCCTCCGACGACGAGAAGGAGGCCCGCCGGCAGGTCCTCACCGGCGCGCTGTCCATGGTGCGGCTGCGCACCGGCCGTCCGGGGCTGATCCCGACGCCGGAGGAGGCGGAGGAGTACGACTTCGGCCCGATGGAGCGCGAAGTGGCCGAGAGCTGGCTGCGCAACGTGGTGCACGGCACGCCGGACGCCGTCCGTGCCGGACTCGACGACCTCCAGAAGCGCACCGGCGCCAACGAGTTGATGATCACGGCCAACGCGCACGGCGGCGAGGCCCGGCTGCGCAGCTACGAACTCATCGCCGACGCGTACGGACTTCCGGCCGCGCCGGTTCCTTCCTGAGCCGTTCGGCAGTGGCTCATTAACGAGGGCTTAAACCGCTCGTCACCCAGGGTGTCGGGCGGTTTTTCGCAACGGGTGCAGGCCTCTGACAAGGTGCTTCTGGCTCAAATTGGTCTAGTCCTCATTTGGTGCAGACCATTGACGCGGACTTCGGGTGGCGGCTATCACTGCTCCAACTCCCGTACCACGCACCCCCTCGGAGGCCGCACGTGCACGTCCGCAGACCCTTGCTCGCAGCGCTCACCAGCGCGGCACTCGCCGCCGGAGCGCTGGCGGCCGTCGTCGGCCCCGGTTCCGCCCAGGCCGCCGACGCAGCGCCGGCGGCCGCTTCGACCGGTGGCGTCAAGATCGCCTACTACGACCAGTGGAGCGTGTACGGCAACGCCTTCTACCCCAAGCACCTCGACACCCGGGGCATCGCGGAGAAGCTCGACGTCATCAACTACTCGTTCGGCAACATCCACCCCACCGAACTGACCTGCTTCGAGGCCAACAAGGCCGCCGGCGACGACGCCAACCCCAACGCCGGTGACGGCGCGGGCGATTCGTACGCCGACTACCAGCGCTCCTTCTCGGCCGCCGACAGCGTGGACGGCGTGGCCGACACCTGGAACCAGCCGATCGTGGGTGTCTTCAACCAGTTCAAGGAGCTGAAGGCCAAGCACCCGCACCTGAAGATCAACATCTCGCTGGGCGGCTGGACCTACTCCAAGTACTTCCACGACGCGGCCAAGACGGACGCGAGCCGCAAGAAGTTCGTCGCCTCGTGCGTCAAGCAGTACATCGCCGGAGACCTGCCCGTCGAGGGCGGCTACGGCGGCCCCGGCACCGCCGCCGGGATCTTCGACGGCATCGACGTCGACTGGGAGTACCCGGGCTCGCCCGACGGTCACCTCGGCAACCACTACGGCCCCGAGGACAAGCAGAACTTCACGCTGCTGCTGGCCGAGTTCCGCAAGCAGCTCGACGCGTACGGCGCCGCGCACGGCGGCAAGAAGTACCTGCTGACCGCCGCCCTCCCGGCCGGCCAGGACAAGATCAGGCACATCGAGACCGACAAGATCGGCGCGTACCTCGACTACGCGAACATCATGACGTACGACATGCACGGCGCCTGGGACGGCGACGGGCCCGCGTACCACCAGTCGCCGCTGTACTCCCCGGCGTCCGACCCGACCGACCCCGTCAAGCCGGGCACCCAGAAGTACTCGATCGACAACGCCATCGACGCGTGGATCGACGGCAACAGCGCCTACGGCATCGCCGGCGGATTCCCGGCCGGCAAGCTCACGCTCGGGTACGAGTTCTACTACCGCGGCTGGAAGGGCGTCCCGGCGGGCACCCGCAACGGCCTCGGCGGCAGTGCCACCGGCGCGTCGGCCGCCCGGCCCGTCAGCCAGCAGGCGGGCATCGCGCACTACAAGGAACTCGGCGGCATCGTCGACAACCCGGCGACCACCTTCTGGGACGACGAGGCGAAGGCCGCGTACTTCTACAAGGACGGCGAGTTCTTCACCGGCCTCGACCAGCGGGCCGTCCAGGCACGGGCGGACTACGCGCACGAGCGTGGGCTGGCGGGGGCGATGATGTACTCGCTGCTCGGCCTGGACACCGGGGCGACCCTGTTCCACCAGATCGTGACCGCGGTCGGCTCGTCCCCGACGGACCCGGAGCCCACGCCGACCCCGACCGAGCCGAACCCGACGCCGACCGAGCCGACACCCACCCCGACGCCGACGGAGCCGCAGCCCGGTTGCACCGCGGCCGCCTGGACCTCCACCGCCGTCTACAACAACGGCGGCGAGGCCTCCCACAAGGGCCGTCTCTGGAAGGCCAAGTGGTGGACACAGGGCGAGGAGCCCGGCACCACGGGCGAGTGGGGAGTCTGGCAGGACCTCGGCGCCTGCTGAACCGACCCGCCACGTACTGATCCCCCACGGCCGGCGGCCGTGGGGGATCCCCGTGTCCGGACCGCGGCACCCCGCCGCCGTGAGCGGCAGGGCGAGGATTCCTCAGCCCGGCGTCGTGGCCGGCTGATGGCAGGGCCCCGCGCCCAGCATCTCCGCGATGCGCTCCGGACCGACCGCGCGTGAGTAGAGCCAGCCCTGGCCCGTGTCGCAGCCGATCCGGCGCAGCCGGGACGCCTGGCCCGAGGTCTCCACGCACTCCGCGGTGACGGTCAGGCCGAGCCGGTGGGCCAGTTCCACCAGGGCCTGGACGATCGTCTCGTCGGCCGGGTTGGCGTGGGCCTCGTCCTGGAAGCCGCGGACAAACGTTCCGTCGAGCTTCAGTACGGATACCGGCAGCCGGCTCAGGTACGCGAGGTTGGAGTAGCCGGTACCGAAGTCGTCGATGGCGATGTGCACGCCCATGTCGCTCAGCGCCTGGAGCGCCTGGAGCGGCCGGCCCGCCGACCCCATCACCGCGGACTCGGTGAGCTCCAACTGGAGCAGATGTGCGGGCAGACCCGTCTCCGCGAGGATCTCGGCGACATCGGCGACCAGGTCGGAGTCCCAGACCTGCCGCACGGCGACGTTGACGCTGACGAACAGCGGCGGGACGTCCGGGTGGTCGAGCTGCCACTGTCTGGCCTGCCGGCACGCCGTGCGCAGCACCCACTGCCCGAGCTGCACGATCGAGCCGTCCTCCTCGGCGATCGCGACGAACCGATTCGGCGTGAGCGTGCCGAACCGCGGGTGATTCCAGCGCACGAGCGCCTCCACACCACGCGTCACTCCGTCGGCCATGCCCACCAGCGGCTGGTACTCGAGGGTGAACTCCCCGCGTTCCACGGCCGGACGCAGCATCGAGGAGAGCGCCTGCCGGGTCATCCGGTGCGCGTTCCGCTCGGGGTCGAAGAGCGTCCAGCGGGACTTGCCGTCCTCCTTCGCCCAGTACAGCGTCGTGTCGGCGGCCTGCATCAGGCCGGTCGCGCTCGTCCCCGACACCGCACGCTCCACGACACCGATCGACGCGGACACCGACAGCCGCTGGCCTGCCAGGTCGAACGGCTCCTGGAGGGCGGCCAGTACGGACCTGGCGAGGTCGGCGACCTGCTCCGTGCCGGTGGAGTCCTCGACGAGGATCGCGAACTCGTCACCGCCGAGCCTGGCGACCAGATGGCCGCCGCCCCGCCCGGTGCCGCCCGCGTCCGCGCACTCGGCCAACCGGGTGGCGACGGCGGCGAGCAGCCGGTCGCCGACGCGGTGCCCGAGGGTGTCGTTGACGGCCTTGAACCCGTCGAGATCGAGGTAGCACAGGCCGATCCGGCCGGTGGAGCCCTGGTCGTAGGGGGAGGACTCCAGCGCGGCTGTCAGCCGCTCGAAGAACAGCGCCCGGTTGGGCAGCCGGGTCACCGGGTCGTGCATCTGGAGATGCCGCAGCCTGGCCCGTAGTTCGCGCCGGTCGCTGATGTCCGCGACGGACAGCAGCACGGTGCCGCTGTCGGGCACGGGGGAGACGGTCACCTCTGCCCACAGCGCACGCCCGTCCGGGTGCTTGAGACGGCGGGTGCAGCGGAACCGCGAGCGGCGGCCGCGCAGCACCTCGCGGTACGCGTGCCAGGTGCGGGCGTCGGAGGCGAGGTCGATGAGATCGGCCGCGTACCGGTCGCGCAGCTCCACGGGCCGGGTGCCCAGCAGCGCGGCGAGCGCCTCGTTGGCGCTGATCACCAGGCCCCGGTGGTCGACGACGGCCATGGCCAGTTGTGCCGCGTTGAAGGCGGCCCGGTAATCGCGCAGTTCGGACGACGTCCGGCCGAAGTTGTGACGCTCCGTGACCGAGGGTCGGATGCTTCCGGGGACTGCGACGCCCGCGGGCCCTTGTCCTTCGGAGGTTCCGCTCACCGCTCACTCCCGCAGTGCAGTTGTGTCGTACAGGGTCGTACAAATGTGGTCGGGGGACGGCCCGCCAAGGCAGTCGGCGAAGAAATCCAGCAAGAACTCGGGGAAAGTGTGCCGATCATAGAGGCAGCGGACGCGGCCCTTCCAGCGTGACCATCATGCGACAGGGCCTCCAGAGGGAACGGCCGATCGTTTCTGCATGGGTCCGGACCGGGCTCTGGCGACCCCTGACCGAATGTGACTTTCCGTGAGCCATCGGAGTGTCGTCGGGTCTCGGAGCGGCATCGGCCCGGTGTCAGGTCGGTCACCCGAGTGGGGCACCGGAACAGGGCGAACCATCAGAAAACATCACAGGGTGGGTGACGCAACCTGCATTCCGCAGCCGGAGGTCCACGTGGAGGGTCAGCAGTCGCCCGAGGGAACACCCGGGAGAGTGGAAAGGGTGCGGCTGCGGAGTGCCGCCGCCGGGCTCACTTCCCTCTTGGCGTTCGCGGCCACCTCCCTCGTGGCCGGTCCGGCCGTCGCCGATTCCGTGGGCGGCCCCTGCGCGCTGCCCCGGACCACGGCCCACCACTCGCTGGGCCTCGACACCTGGAACGCCGCCTACACCCGGCCGGCCACCGGCCTCGACGCGGTGATGATCTTCCTCTCGTTCCCGGACTCCGAGCCGCTGAACGCCCCCCACGAACTCGCCGCCGACCACTTCCCCGCCACCAGCGACTTCTTCCTGCGCGCCTCGTACGGGAAGTTCTCGCTGCGTGCCGAGCCGCTGACCGAGTGGCTGCCCATGCCCAAGCCCTCCGTCGCCTACGGGATACAGCGCGACTGGGACCCCGAGAAGCGCGCCGCCTATCTCCGGGACGCGATCGACGTGGCCGACCGCGAGGTCGACTTCTCCGAGTACGACATCGTCTACCTGGTCGCCGACCCCGACGCGCCCGGAGTCGACTCGGACGCGACCAAGGTCGTCAACCTGGACCGGCCGCTGAACGCCGATGGCACTGACATCCGGCGGGTGGTCACCGTCTTCGAGCGCCACCCGCCGGACCGCAACGTGCTCGCCCACGAGACCGGCCACGTCTTCGACCTGCCCGACCTCTACCACCGGCCCGTCGACGGCAACGGCGACTGGGACACCCACGTCGGGGACTGGGACGTCATGGGAAGCCAGTTCGGACTCGCACCGGACCTGTTCGGCTGGCACAAGTGGAAGCTGGGCTGGCTGACCCGGCAGGAGGTGCGGTGCGTCTCCGCGGAGCGCGGCAGCGGCATGGTGACCCTCGAACCCGTGGCCGCCGCGCCCGTGGGCGGCGGGAGCATCGGGACCCGGCTGGCGGTCGTCCGCACCGGACCCGACAGCGCGCTCGCGATCGAGGCCCGCGGAGCCACCGGCAACGACACCTACACCTGTACGGAGGGCGTGCTCCTCTACCGGGTGCGGGCCGAGACGGCGTCGGGAGCCGGGCCCGTCGAGGTCGTCGACACCCACCCGGACACGGACGCCTGCTGGGAGGAGTCGGTCTACCCGCCGCTCGCGGACGCGCCACTGCGGGTCGGTGAGACCTTCACCATGCCGGGGCCGCCGGGCGGACGGGCGCGGGTGGAGGTCGCGGAAAGGACGCAGACAGGGGCGTGGACGGTGAAGATCACCACTGCCTAGCGCCGTCCTGTTCCGGACACGAAGAAGGTCCCCCGCTCTCGCGAGGGACCTTCTTCCGTCTGTGCGCCGCCAGGGACTCGAACCCCGGACCCGCTGATTAAGAGTCAGCTGCTCTAACCAACTGAGCTAGCGGCGCCTGCTGACGTCGTAGACCTTAGCATCCTGATCGGCGGGAGGAAAAATCGATACCCGCACCCCCGCGGAGGCCTTCGCGCGGACCGCCCGTACACACGCCCACAGCAGGACCTCCGGGCCCGGGAGCCAGGGCCGGCGGGTGTCCGGGGCGACCACCCAGCGCGGTTCGTAGGCGGTGTTCGCGGGGATCAGCGGCGGGACGGTGACGGCGTCGCCCGTGCCGTGGCACAGCAGTGGCGGAACGGCGTCGCCCCACTCCTCCCAGTCGAGCAGCGACGGCAGCCGCTGGGCCGTGCCGGGCGCGGCGAACAGCATCATCCGGCCCCGGTGCACGGCGACGGGCCCGGACCCGGGGCCCTCCTCCCACAGCCGGTCCAGCATCCGGCGGCCGAAGATCGAAGGCACGGTCACCACGTCGAACACGGAGCCGCAGGGCAGCACGGCGGGGGCGGTCGGCCGCGCCTCCCACTGGGCGAGCGCCGACCGGGGGTACGTCTCCGCGGAGGCGAGCCAGCCGGCGCCGGGGGGTGTCACACGGGCCGCGGCGCGGTCCTCCTCGTCGGCGGGCACGTGCGTCAGCAGGGATGGGTCTCGAAGCCATGCGGTCATGCTTCATGCTTACCGGGGGTGATACTGCAATTTCACCGGGTTGGCAGAAACAAGGACAGGACGGGGCGGAGGGGAGTATCTTGCGCCGTCGGCATATGCGAAGTGATGTTGACCGGAGCCCCGCCCCCACTCCCCGTAGCGGCGGCTGCCCGCCCGGGCCCCGCGGAGCGGGCTAGGGCCTCTCGTTTGGATCATGCCGGGCTCGCGGACCCTGGCACGCACTCCCCCGTAGCCCTCCGGGCACGGGAGGTGCCCCCACGCCGCGTTGTCGTCGGTCGGCATGGCTCCTCCCCCGTAGCCCTCCGGGCACGGGGGCACCCCCAGCCTCCCTCCTCCGCCTTGCGATCGCACGCACCAGACCCCGCTCCCTGATCCGGCCTGATCCAAACGAAAGACCCTAGGTGACAGCGCCGCGCAGGAGCTCCTCGCCGAAGTCGATCATCTTGCGGGCATAGTCCTCGGTCCAGCCGGCCCGCTCCGCGATGTCCGCGGGCGTCAGCCGGTCGAAGCGGCGGGGATCCGCCAGCTGGGCCGCCGCGACGGCCTGGAACTCCACCGCCCGGTCCGTCGCCGCCCGGAAGGCGAGTGCCAGCTCCGTCGCGCGGGCCAGCAGCTCGCGCGGGTCCTCCATGGACTCCAGGTCGAAGAAGTGCTCAGGGTCGGCGGCGGCCTCCGACGGCTCGAAGAGCAGCGGGCCCGGCCGCATCCTGCGCTCGGTCGTCCGCTCCGGTTCCGCCATGTCCTTACTCCTCCTCGTCACGGCCCGCGCCCCGGACCGCCATCCATTGTCCCGCGCCGCGCAAGAGGGCCTCAGGCCATTCAGGGCCGCCACAGCACCCGGTGCTCGGCCAGATGGGCAAGCACCGCGTGATTCGCCTCCCAGCCGTCCGGGAACTTCACCGTCACGCCCAGCTGGACCGGCTCCGTGGACGGGTGCTCGTCGAGCAGCTCGCCCACACCGGCACGGCACACCACGATGCAGGCGTGCCGGTGCCGGGAGGCGAGGACGCACAGCCGGCCGGTCTCCAGGTGGAACGCCGTCGCGTCGGGCCGGCCGGACAGGGGATGGAGTACGACGGTCACGTCGTACTCACGGCCCTGGAGGCGGTTCGCGGTGTCGACCGTGACGCCGGTGACGCCCAGGTCCGCCAGCGCGGCGCGCACCGCGGCGGCCTGGTCGCGGTGGGCCGTGCCGACGGCGATCCGGTCCGAGGTGAGCGGCACCGGCTCCTCGGACCGCTCCGAGACCGCGGCGCCGCCGCGATCGAGCAGCCGGCGCACCACCAGCGCCACGGCCCGTACCGCCTCCGGATCGGTCCGCGGCGTGTGACGCGGGGGAAGCTCCAGCAGCCCCCAGCCGGAGGCGGCCGCCTCGTCGAGAACCCGGTCCGGCCCGGAGCCGTCGGACGGCACACCGAACGAGAGCCTCCGGTCCCCGTCGCCCGTGCCGCTGCGGAACGGTGTGTACGGGTAGAACGCGTCGGACACCAGCGGCGCCGCGGACGCAGGCAGCCGCCAGGAGACCGGCAGCCGGTGCTGCGGCAGCTCCGGGTTGTGCGCGAGGAGCGTCGACACCGCGCTCGCGGACGGGTCGTAGGAAAGGCCCGCCCACTGCTCTGCACCGACCACGGAGAACGGGTCGAGCTGGCCCGGGTCGCCGACGAAGAGCGCACGCTCGAACAGCCCGGCGACGGCCAGCAGCGCGTCGGAGCGCATCTGGTACGCCTCGTCGACGATGGCGTGTCCCCAGGGCTCGACGCCCTGCACATGCGCCCACTTGGCCGCCGTGGAGATGACGACGTCCAGACCGGCCAGGTCACCGGCCTTCGCCGACTTGCGGACGTTGTCCAGTTCGTCGAGAGCCTTGTCGTACGGGTCGGAGTCGTTCGAGTGCAGACGGCCGACGGGAAGCCCCGGCTCCTTCTCCGCGAGCCGCAGCACCAGGTCGTCCACCTGCGCGTTGGTCTGCGCGACGACCATCAACGGACGGCCCGCCGCCGCCAGTTCGAGTGCCGCCCGCACCACAAGGGTCGACTTGCCGGCGCCCGGCGGGGAGTCGACGACGACGCCCCTGGCGGAGCCGTGGAGGGTGTCGGCGAGGATGCCGGCCGTGGCACGCGCGGCCTCCGCGGCGGGATCGAACGGCGCCGTGGGAACCGGTGCCGTGGCCGGAGGGAACGGCGCGGCGGAAGGGGGTGTCACAGGAGGTCCTCCGGGGTGACGAGGTCCGGGATCTCGGCCGTGTCGGTGCGCGGCGGCCCGCCGTGCGTCCACGGCGTCTCCTCCGGATCCGGCAGCTTCGGCCCGCCCCGCTGGTCGTGCTCGAACAGAGTCCAGGCGATACGGTCCCCCTTGGCCGGCACCGACCCCTCCGCGGGGTCCTTGGCGCGGCCCATCCGGTCCATGACGCGCAGCACCAGCGTGCCCTCGTCCTCGTACCGCACGAACTCGGCCGTCTGAGGCTTTCCCTCGAGCGAGCGGTACACCTTCACCCGCTCGCCGAGGTGGGGGCGGTCGTCCGTGCGGACGGTCACCAGCGGACGGGGACTCGGCCGCTTCGACTCGGACCAGGCCATCTCCACGTCGATCACCTCCGACAGGAACGCCTCGCCCGCCAGCCGGCGGCCCGCCAGCACCAGCGGATCGTCCAGTGCCTCCTGGGCCTCCAGTTGCGCCTGCGCCGTCTCCCGCGCGGCCAGCTTCTGCGCGGCGGTCACCGCGTCGTCGCGCCGCGGCTGGGGCGGCTCACCGGCGCGGACCCGGTCGCGGTGCGCGGTGAACGACCACCGGTCACGGGTCCAGCGGTCCTCGACGCGGGAGCCCTCCGGCAGCGCGCGCATCAGCTCGACCGTGCGCCACACGGCGGACCAGGTGGGCCGCATCTGGTCCGCGACCAGGCGCCGGATCTCCCGCTCCGCGCGGTGCAGCTCGCCCAGCCGCTCGTCGGCGCTGCCGCCGTCCTCGGCCGTCGCCAGCAGTTGCCGGGCCCGGTCGTAGCGCTCCATCGCGGGCGCCAGCCGCCGGTTGTCGAAGACCGGGTCGGTCGCCGGCCCCGCCGGCGGGCACAGCAGCATGCCCTCCCGGTCCCGGCCCAGCTCGGCCCGCAGCGCGGCCTCCGCGCCGGAGTCGCCGTCCGGCGCGTCGTCCGCCTCGATCCAGGCGAGCAGTGCGCCCAGGTGCTGGTCCTCCAGCGAGGACTGGCCGGTCGCCCAGTGGCGGTTCAGCAGATCCGTCGCCGCGAGCAGCAGGGAGGAGCCCGGGACCCGGGCCCGCTCCCCGTAGTGGGTGAGCCAGCGGCCCAGCAACGGCACACGGGGCGGTGCCGGGTAGGGCGTGTCGGGGTCCTGCTCGGCCGTGCGACGGAACCGCATCGAGCGTCCCAGCAGCCGCACGAACTCCACGCCCGCCCGGCTCGGCACGATCAACTGCGGCGCGTCCGCGCACAGTTCGACCTCCACGGTGACCCTCTTGCCGGTCTCCGCGTCGGTCTCCTTGCGCTCGACGTGCTCCACCTCGTCCCCGAAGCCGTCGAGATACGGCAGGACCACGTCGGCCAGCTCCGCCAGGAACGCCGAACGCAGGTCGCGGTCGCGCGGCTGGGCCACGACCAGCAGCCGCGGCTCCTCGGGGTCCGTCCCCACCAGCGCGCCGAGCGGCGCCCCGGCCTCACCCGCGGTCGTCAGCGGCACGAACACCAACGGGCGCTCGGCCACCCGCCGGTGGCGGACCGTCGCCAGCGGCTGCGCCCGGCCCCTCTCGACCGCCTCCAGCCGGGCGAGGGTGGCGATCAGCGACATGCTCCGGCCTCCTGCCCCGCCGCCGCGCCCCGCTGCGCAGGATCCGCCTCGGCCAGCGCCTCGGCCCGCAGCGCGGCCGCCCGCCGGAGCGCCGCCACCGCCGGGTCGGCCGGGTCCCCGGCCTCGCCGCGTGCCGCCGCCAGCACCTCGCCGATGGTCGTCAGCCCGCCCAGCTCACCGCGGACCGACCGGCCCAGCGTCTCCACCGCACCGGCCTGCCTGGCCCGGTCACGGCAGTGGAAGGCCAGCTCGCAGGCGGCGAGGCACTCGGGCGCGTACGCGTGCGGGACGGACTCGACCGCAGCCGTCAGCTCGTCCGGCGAACAGCCGTCGAGGTCGAAGGTGACGCCCTCCGGGAGCCCGGCCGCGATGTCCTCGACACGGGTCAGCCTGGCCAGCTGACGGCGGGTCACCGACAGCTGCTTGCGCACGTCCACGGCGGACGCGGTCGGCAGGTTGGAGAAATCCTTGGGGCAGACCAGCAGGATGCTGTGCGCGACCCGCGCGCCGTCCGTGACGGCGGCGACCCGCTCCAGCGCCAGGACGTACACCGCGGCCTGGCGGGCGGCCGCACCCACCTTCGACGCGTCCGCCGACGCGTCGACCATCGGGAACGACTTGATCTCCACGACCGTCCACCGGCCGTCGGGGTGCACCACCACCGCGTCCGGCTCCAGATACGCGGGCGAGCCCGCCACGTCCAGGGCGAGCAACGGATGGTCGAGCAGCGTCCACGCCCCGGCGGCCGTCGCCTCGCGCAGCGCCAGCGCCGTACGCGCGGCACGCCCCTCGGGGCCGGCCGCCGACAGATCCGGCACCAGGGCGCCCGCCGGGTCGTCGAGCCCCAGCAGGCGCAGCAGCTCCTTGCCGCCGTCGGCCTTCACCTTCGCCTCGAAGGCGTTCCCGCGCATGAAGGCGAACTGCGACTGCCCGAACGTCCCCGGAGCACCCAGCGCGGAGGCGAGCGCCGCCTTGTCCACCCCGGCGCCGTCCAGCAGCGCCCGGCGCCGGCACCCCGGGTTGGCGGCGAGGGCCGCGAGGGCGCGGGCGTCCAGCGGATGGGGCTGCGCGGCAGGGCCCCGCAGCTCAGCGAGCCGTTGCCGGAGTGCTGTCGTCGGCGCCTGCGGAGGGGGTCCGCTGCCCAGGGATTCGCTCACCCGCGGAAGTCTCGCATCCGCCACCGACAACAGGGGAGGCGGCGACCGCCGCGGTGGGGCGCGGCCCGCCGGTGAACCGTTCGCGCGTGCGGTCGGCGAGACGCAGGGCGGGCCTGGTCAGCAGTGCCCCCGCGCACATGACGGCGGCGCCGGCCACCGCGTCGAGGAAGTAGTGGTTGGCCGTGCCCATCACCACGACCGTGGTGAGCAGCGGGTAGGCGACGGCCAGAGCCAGCACGAGCGGCGTACGGCCGTGCCGCCACAGCATCACACCGACCCACAACGCCCAGCCGACGTGCAGGCTCGGCATCGCCGCGTACTGGTTCGTCATGCCGCCGAGCCCCCGCGGCGCGCTCGCCTCCGCGCCCCACCAGCCGTACGAGCTGTACTGCGCCATCGTGTCCACGAACCCGTGGCCGGCGTCCAGCAGCCGCGGAGGGCAGGTCGGCATCAGTGTGAAACCGGCCAGCCCGAGGAGCGTCGAGAGCATCAGCCAGGTGCGGGCCGCGCGGTAGTGGAGCGGGCGGCGGCGGAAGAGCCACACGAGGACGGCGGGGGTGGCCAGGTAGTGGAGCGAGGCGTACGCGAAATCGGCGGGTATGCCGAGCGCGGGCATCTCCGTGAAGAGACGGTTCAGCGGATGCTCGGCGTTGAGCAGGAGTGCCTTCTCGGCCCGGAGTATCGCGAGTCCGTTGTCGACGGCCGTGGAGACGTCGCCGCGGGCGAGGAGCCGGCCGGCCGAGTACGCCGCGTAGACGACGGCGATCAGCAGCAGCTCGGTCCACCAGCGAGGCCGGTGGCGAGGCGCGGTCTGCGGCATCCGGTCGGTCTCCGTCCCCCGTCGGGATCACTCGTCCGGGGAGGGGGACGCCGAGATCGGCGCGGAGGTTGCCTGAAGTTCAGGTGCGGGATGATGGAGCGACATCGATCGTGAACCTCAGGAGAGCTCCCCATGGCACCGCGGATCCTGCTCGCCCGGCACGGCCAGACCGAATGGTCGCTGCTCGGAAGGCACACCGGCAGGACGGACATCCCCCTGCTCGAGGAGGGCCGGCGCGGCGCCAAGCTGCTGGGCGAGCGGCTTCACCGGGCGCCGTGGTCGGGGCTGGAAGGGGTCGAGATCCGTACCAGCCCGCTGATCAGGGCGAGTGAGACGTGCGCGCTGGCGGGCTTCGGGGAGCGGGCGCAGGCCTGGGACCCGCTGATGGAATGGGACTACGGCGCGTTCGAGGGCCTCACGCCGGCCGAGATCCAGGACATCCGGCCCGGCTGGCTCCTGTGGAGCGACGGCGCACCCGACGGCGAGACCCGCGCGGACGTGTCCGCCCGCGCGGACGAGGTCGTCGAATGGGCCCGCTCGGCCGACCGCGACGTACTGATCTTCGCCCACGGCCACATCCTGCGTTCGATCGGGGCGAGGTGGCTGGGCGAGCACATCTCCTTCGGGGCGCGCATCCGGCTGGATCCGACGAGCCTGTCGGTGCTGGGGTGGGCGTACGGGGAGCCGGCGATCGAGCGGTGGAACGACACGGGGCACCAGGAGGGGTGACGGTGGGGGCCGCGCCGGGTGGGTGTCGCCTGCGGCGGGCTTGTTCCCCTACCCACCCCTTCCCGCTGTACCGATGTGCGGCTCCGCCGCGTGGCGGGGCAGGCCCCGGGCCCCTTACCGCGCTCCGCGCGGTGTCCTCAAACTCCCCCTACGGCCCGGCGCTCGTGGGAG
>NZ_JBSGZJ010000012.1:0-40311 GCF_053610925.1 Streptomyces sp. NPDC054847
CCCCCGTGGACGCCGGCCGGGCGGCGGTGTTCCCCCGTCGGCCGTCGCCGATCCTGCCGGACTCGAGGGATCCGGCGCATCGTTCCCTGGAGGGAGCCGCCCGCCCGGCGGCTCCTCCGCGTGGGGGAGACAATGGCCGTCCCGGGAAACCCGCCGGGTGCGGCATGAGACGACACCAGGAGGCCGACGAGTGAGTTCCCTCTTCCCAGCGCTGGCGACGACCGCCACCGGCACCGACCGGGCAGCCCTCCGGTTCGGCGAACGGTCGCTGACCTACGGGCAGTTGCGCGGCGCGGCGGGAGCGCTGGCGCAACGGATCGCCGGGGCGGAGCGGGTCGCGTTGTGGGCCGGCCCCACCCTCGAGACCGCGGTCGGTGTGGTGGCCGCGCTGCTGGCAGGCGTACCGGTCGTGCCGTTGAACCCGCGGACCGGTGACCGGGAACTGGCGCACATCGTGGCGGACAGCGGGCCCACCGCGGTGCTAGCCGCCCCGGAGGACCAACTGCCCGCGCCCCTGCACCCGTTGAGCCGGATCGACATCACGGTGACGGGTGCGGCGGGCGAGCTGCCCCCGGAGCCGGCGGCCGAATCCCCCGCGCTGATCGTCTACACCTCCGGCACCACCGGCCCGCCCAAGGGCGCGGTGCTGCCCCAGCGGGCGGTAGCCGCCTCGCTCGACGCCTTGCAGGACGCCTGGCAGTGGGGCTCCGACGACGTCCTGGTCCACGCCCTGCCGCTGTTCCATGTGCACGGGCTGATCCTCGGCGTCCTCGGACCGCTGCGCCGCGGCGGCGAGGTGCGCCATCTGGGCCGCTTCAGTCCGGAGGGCGTGGCACGGGAGCTGGGCTCGGGCGGCACGATGCTCTTCGGCGTGCCCACGATGTACCACCGGCTGGCGGAGGCGCTCGACGGCGACGCCGAGCTGACGAAGGCGCTGTCCGGCGCGCGGCTGCTGGTCTCCGGTTCGGCCGCCCTGCCGCTGCCCGACCACGCCCGCATCGCGGAGGCGACGGGGCGCCGGGTGATCGAGCGGTACGGGATGACGGAGACCCTGATGAACACCAGCGTCCGCGTCGACGGCGAGGCCCGTCCGGGCACCGTCGGCGTGCCGCTGCGCGGCGTGGAGCTGCGGCTGGTGGACGAGGACGGCACGGAGATCGCCGCACGCGACGGCGAGACGATCGGCGAGATCCAGGTGCGCGGCGACAATCTGTTCACCGAGTACCTGAACCGCCCCGACGCCACGGCCGCCGCCTTCGACGGGGACTGGTTCCGCACCGGCGACATGGCCGTGCGCGAGCCGGACGGCTATGTGCGCATCGTCGGCAGGAAGAGCACCGACCTGATCAAGAGCGGCGGCTACAAGATCGGGGCGGGCGAGATCGAGAACGTGCTGCTCGACCATCCGGCCGTCCGCGAGGCCGCGGTGACTGGTGAGCCCGACGCGGACCTCGGCGAGCGGGTGGTCGCCTGGATCGTCGCCGCCGACCCGGCGGACCCGCCGTCGGCGGAGGAGCTGACCGCCCACGTCGCCTCCCAACTCGCCCCGCACAAGCGGCCACGGACGGTCCGGTTCCTCGACGTCCTGCCGCGCAACGACATGGGCAAGATCATGAAGCGGGCGCTCCATGGCTGAGCGTGTGTCCGCCCGCGAGGCGATCGCCCTGGTCAGCGACGGCTTCACCGAGCAGGAGCTCGCCGACCTGCCCGACGCGGGCGACGGCCCGCTCGGCTGGGAGGGCTACGGCGCACAGCGCGACCGCGCCTCACGCCGGACCGGCTCGGCCGAGTCCGTCGTCTACGGCACGGCGGTGCTCGGCGGCGCCGAATGCGTGTTGATCTCCTTCGAGTTCGGCTTCCTCGGCGGTTCACTGAGCGAGCGGGCCGGGGACCGGCTGGAGGCCGCGTACGGGCTGGCCCGTGAGCGCCGGCTGCCGCTCGTCTCGCTGATCGCGACCGGCGGCAGCCGGATGCAGGAGGGGATGATCGCGCTCGGCCAGCTCCAGCGGGTCGCCCGTACGTCGGTGCTGCTGCGGGAGGCGGGCGTGGCGCACATCGCCGTGCTCCGCGATCCGACGACCGGCGGCGGCTGGGCCACGCTCGGCGCGGGCGCCGACGTGATCCTGGCGCTGCCCGGCGCTCAGGTCGGCTTCGCCGGCTCGCGTGTGCGTCCGGCGGACGCGGACCCGGCCGCGTACACGGCGGAGGGACAGCTCGCGGCGGGTCAGGTCGACGCCGTCGTCCCTCCCGGCTCCCTGCGCGACACGCTCGCGTTCTGGGTGAAGGCGCTCGCCCCTGCGAACCCGGCCGGGGAACGGGAACCCGTGGACCCGCCGCGGGCGCTGGGCGCCGGCGGGGAGCCTGCGCGTACCGGATGGGACGCCGTACGGCAGGCGCGCGGTGCGGACAGGCCACGGGCCGAGGCGTACCTCGACGACTACTTCACGCGCCGCGAGCCGCTGCGCGGCGACCGGTGCGGCGGTGAGGACCCCGGCATGCTCTGCGGGGTGGGGCTGCGGGACGGGCGGCCTGTCGCGTACGTCGCCCAGGGCGGAACCGCGACCAGGCCATCCGGTTACCGCACCGCCGCCCGGGTCGTGAGGCTCGCCGACCGGCTGGGACTGCCGGTGCTGACGCTGATCGACACCCCGGGCGCCGCCAACGACGCGGAGGCGGAACGCTCCGGCGCCGGCGCGGCCATCGCCGAGCTGTTCACGGCGGTCGCCGCCGCGCGCACACCGCTGACCGGCCTGCTCATCGGCGAGGGCGGCTCCGGGGGCGCGCTGGCGCTGGCCGCGCCGGGCAACACGTGGGCCACGCCGGCGAGTTACTTCTCCGTCATCGCCCCGGAGCTCGCCGCCGCGATCCTCAAACGCTCCCCCGACCAGGTGCCGCACCTCGCGGACCAGCTTCGGCTGCGCCCCGAGGACCTGGTCGAACTGGGCGTGGTGCGGGGCATCGTGGGGCCCGCGTGACGGCGGGAGGCCCGGTACGGAGCACGTACCGGGCCTCCCCTTTGCCGGCGGGCTACTTCACACCCACCGCACGGATGATTTCCTGTCGCACCGAGCCGCCCTTGTCGTCCTTCGCGGAGGCCCGGACCGAGATGTACTGTGCGTCCGCCGGGACCCGGACCGTGCCCTCCCAGGCCGCGGACCTGCCCCGGGCGCCGTCGAGTTCCACGGCCGTCCAGGTCTTCCCGTCGTCGAACGACACCTCCAGCGACCCGCCGCCGATCCGGCCGGTGTCCGCCGCGCCCTCGACGTACTCGGCGAAGATCCCGAGACCGAGGCGCTTGCCGGCCCGGACGTCACCGCGCAGGTCGGTGTCGACGTCGAAGCCGAGGTTGAGCATCGGCAGCACGGTCCGCCGGTCGGCCGGCGTCTCGGCGGAGCGGACGGTCCACTCGGTGTGGCCCTTCGTCGCCAGCCGCCACCGTTCGGCGTCCAGGGTGGTGTCGGTGACCACCTTGTACGTCTTCTCCGCCGGGTCGGCACCCCAGGCGTAGGCGCCCGAGCTCATCTTGCGGTCCACCAGCTCGCCGTCCGCGTACACCTCGGTGAACTGCGTCATCGACGCATCGCTCCACACGTCGCCGAAGCCGGTGTGGTCGGGGCCGGAGTCGCCCCAGCCGGGGGTGTTGAACTCGAGATTGTTGCCGGTCCGGGTCTGTCCCCAGCCGAGTCCGGTGCCCAGCCACGGGTGCAGCACCGGCTTGAACCAGTTGAGCTCGGAGCGGCTGCCGCCCTGGTAGACGGGGGTGCCGCTACGCTGCTCGAGGGCGCCGGGGCCGTTGGTGACGGACTCGTGCCAGCGCTGGCCGGGACCGGTGCTGACGTAGTCGGTGCGCTCGACGGGGAAGGCGATCTTCTCCGCGAAGCCGAAGCCGACGGGGAAGGTGTCGGTGATCGAGTAGCGGAATTCGCCGCCGTCCGCGGGCTTCGCCGCGTGGAACCTGCTGTCGAGCACGGCCAGCTCACCCCTGCCGGGCCGGTAGAGGAGGTCGCGGTCCGGTACGGCGCCGGGGTGGCCCTCCGAGAGGTCGTACACGTACGGCGTGTACTGCGTGCCGGTCAGTTCGAGGCGCTCGTGGCGGCGGGCCGCCTCCCGCAGACGGGCGCCGTCCGCCGCGTCGACGGTGGCGACGTGAAGCGGCCGGTCCTCGTAGCTCTCCGTGCCGAACCACGCCATCAGCCGGCCGGGCGCGTCGTCGGTGACGAACAGAACCTTCGCCCCCGCGTCCTGGGCGTTCTGGGCGAGCTGCGCGGGGCCGACCGCGCCCGTGTGGTGGACGACGACCGCCTTGCCGCGGACGTCCGTGCCCGCGTAGTCGGCCGTGGTTCCCGCGCCCGCGTCGACGACGTCGAGCCGCTGCTTCCCGTCGAGGACGGCCGTGCCGGCCTGGAGCCGGGCTCCGCCGAGCAGCCTGCCGCCGGCGGTGACGTCGAGCATGGGCTTGCCGAGGCGCCAGACGGTCCGGTACTCGAACGAGCCGGTCGCGGGCTCGCCGGTGGGCGCCGCGAAGATGCTGTCGTACATGGGCGGGACCTGCACCGCGCCGCCGTAGGAGACGCCGTTGGCGTCGCGGTCGAACTCCATCAGCAGCTGGCGGGTCTCCGTCCGCCTGCCGACGTCGGCCCGCACCTCCCGCAGCGTCCGCCCGTCGAGGGTGATCTCGCGGTCCCGGTCGAGGGTGATCTCCGGGTCCGTGAGGAACCCGAGACCGAGGGAGTCCTTGCCGTTGCTGCCGCGTACGTCGAGGAACGAGGAGACGGTGTACGTGCCCGGCGGCAGCCGCAGTTCGAGGGTGCCGGACTCGCCGACCGTCGCGGGGAACGGGTCGTTGCCCTTCTCCAGCTTCTGCACACCGAGGTGGGCCGCGGTCGCGGCGCCGTCCCGGTCGAGGACGCGGACGGTGAGCGTGTAGCGCTCCTCCTCCTTCACCAGCCCGACGGCGGTGTGGGCGACGCTGCGCTCCCCGTCCTTCGCGACGATGCGGGCGGAGGTGTTGCCGACGGGCGCGCCGGTGCCGTCGCCGGTCACCGACGTCTGCGCCGTGCCGTGCGCGGGCACGGTGAGCGTGGTGTCGGCGAGGGAGAACACCCCGGCCGGGGCGTTCTCCACGGCGAGGTCCAGGGTGACGGGCTCGTCGGAGTGGTTGGTGTAGGTGACCGTCTTCGTGACGGGCTCGTTCTCCTCGTACGGCCAGTGGAAGAAGCCGAGGCCCGCGCTGCCGGTCGCGGTGACCGTCGCGCCGACCGCGTCCGGGACGTCGAGCCGGCCGGCGCCGAGGGCGTAGGCGGAGGCGTCGAGTTGCTCGGACGTGCTCATCAGCGCGTCCTTGAGCTGCTGCCCGTTCCAGTCGGGGTGCTTCTCCGCGAGCAGGGCGGCGACGCCCGCGACGTGCGGGGTGGCCATGGAGGTGCCGCTCATGGCGGTGTACGGGCCTTCGCCGGCGGTGAGCTGCGAGCGTGCGGCGAGGATGTCCACGCCGGGCGCGGACAGGTCGGGCTTGAGCGCGTTGTCGCCGAAGCGCGGGCCCTGGCTGGTGAAGTAGGCGGCCTCGTCCGCCGCGTCGACGGCGCCGATGGTGACTGCGGCGTCGGCCGCGCCGGGTGATCCGATGGAGCCGGGGGTGCCGCTGTTGCCCGCGGCGACGACGAACAGCGCGCCGGTCTCCTCGGAGAGCGTGTTGAGGGCCTGCGCCATCGGGTCCGTGCCGTCGCTGCCCTGCTGCGAACCGAGGCTCATGGACACGATCTTGGCGTCGATGTCCTTGGCGGCCCATTCCATACCGGCGATGATCTGCGACTCGCTGCCGCTGCCCTCGTCGCTGAGCACCTTGCCGACGGCGAGGTCCGCGCCCGGGGCGACCCCCTTCTCCAGGCCGCCGGACGCGGCGCCGCTGCCGCCGACGGTGGACGACACATGGGTGCCGTGGCCGTTGCGGTCGGCGACCTCCTCGCCCTCGATGAAGCTCCTGGACTCCGTGACGCGGTCCTCGAGGTCGGGATGCCCGGCGTCGACGCCGGTGTCGAGGACGGCGACCTTGACCCCCTTGCCGGTGAGCCCGGCCTCCCAAGCCTTGGGGGTGCCTATCTGCGCGTTCGACTCGGCCATGTCGGCCTCGACCCGGCCGTCGAGCCAGACCTTGGCGACGCCCGCGCCGAACGCCGACCGGGACTTCGCGGAGGTGACGGCACGCCAGAACTCGCCGGAGGCCGCCGCCTCGACGGCAACGCCGTTGACGCTCGGCAGCGCCCGGACGGTCTCCGCGCCACGGGCCTGCGTCCGCGGCGCGCCCTTCGCGTAGCTCACGATGAGCGGCAGGCCGTCCTGCCCCCCGAGCCCCTGCTCGATGAGCCCCGTGACGTCGAAGAGCCTCTTGTCGAGCACGCCGGCGGCCAGGTAGGGACGCGCCTCGTCGGGCACGACGGTGACGCGCCCGTCCGAGATCTCGCTGCGCACGGCGCCCACGGCGCCCTCGGGCCGCTGTACGGCCACCGATTTCCGGCCGCTGCCGAGGTCGGTGACGGTCACCTTGTCGCCGGTGACCAGCGTGACGGTGTGCGCCGCCTGGGCGGTCCTCGCGGCGGTTCCCGCCGTGGCGGGGGCCGGTCCACGGTCGGCGGCGACGGCCTGCCCGGCCGGGAGCAGGACGAGGGACACGCCGGCGGCGATCAGCCGGGCCCTGCGTCTCGCGGGTGCTCTGGTCATGAACGACTCTCCTCGGGACGCCCGGTGGGAGGGGTGGCTCCGGGCGCTGCGAAGAGTCTCGGCGTGATCCGGGCGGTTGCGAACGGACTCCGCTGGCGGGTACGTGCCATGGCGGCGACCCGCCAGACGTCCCTCCGGAGCCGGGCACGAGCCGCTGCGCCGCCGGGTCAGCGGGTGCCCGGCGCGTCCGACGGGCGGCCCGGCACGGGGGCGCATAGCGTGCGACGGGAGAGACCGACGGGCAGGAAGGCTTGGAGACGATGGCAGCGCACCCCGAAGGCACGCCCTGCTGGGCCGACGCGATGTTCCCCGACGTGGAGGCCGCGAAGGGCTTCTACGGCGAGCTGCTGGGCTGGACCTTCGACGAGGGCTCGCCCGAGTTCGGCGGCTACACGCAGGCGTTCTCCGACGACAAGGCCGTCGCGGCCGTCGTTCCCCGCATGCCGGGAACGGGCGGGCCGCCGGCCTGGAACCTCTACTTCGCCACATCCGACGTGGCGTCCGCCGCCGAGAGGATCCGGGACAACGGCGGCGCGCTGCTGATGGATCCGATGCCGGTCGGCTCCTTCGGCACGATGGTCACGGCGGAGGAGCCCAGCGGGGTGTTCTTCAGCCTCTGGCAACCGGACGCCCACACGGGGTTCGGGAAGACCGGCGAGCCCGGCTCGTACTGCTGGGCGGAGGTCACCACCAGGGACGTGGAGCGGGCCGACCACTTCTTCTGCTCTCTCTTCCCTTACGAGGCGAAGCGGATGCAGGAGGATTCGGTCGACTTCACCCTGTGGCACCTCGGCGGTGAACCCGTCGCGGGCCGGCTGCGGATGACGGACGACTTCCCGCCCGACCTCCACCCGTACGTCAACGTGTACTTCGGCGTCGAGGACTGCGACGCGGCGATCGACACGGTCACCAGGCTGGGCGGCACGCTCCAGCGCGGGCCGCTGGACAGCCCCTACGGACGGTACGCCTCTGTCCGTGACCCGCAGGGCGCCGCGTTCTCCGTCATCGACGTCACCACGACCGCAGGCGAGATGCCCCGGTTCACCTGACCCCGGGTCCGGAGCCGGCGGGCACTGGGGGCGGGAGCGTCACGCTCCGGCTCACCACGGCGGTCACCGGAGGCGCAGGGCTCTGCTGCGCGCCCTGGTCCGGCGGCGGGTCGTTGACCCGGCGCAGACCGTCCTCCGCCGGTGCCTCCGCCTCGCCTCCCCGCACCGCGTCCCGCGCGCCCTCGGGGGCGACGCCGTGGCCGGCCCCTGAGCGGCCCCCCGGGTCGCCGGGCGCGGCGTCGCGGCCGGCGGGCGGTGCGGGGCACGGCTCGCACCCCTGGTCCGCCGCCGGCGGACCGTTGACCTCCTCCGCGTACGGGGCGGTCTGCCCCGTGCCGGACTGCTGCCGCGTGCCCATGGGCGAGGCGTCGGTCTGCCAGACCTGGGCGGGCGATTCGTCGCGGATCTTGACCGCCACGTTCGCCCCCGGCTCCGTCGACGCGGGCACCATGGCCAGCCGGTCGTTCCACCGCGGGATCACCTGGCCCTGGATGGTCAGGTCGTAGCGGACGTCCACCGCGTCGGGGGCGGTCCTGCTGGTGCAGCCGTCCAGGACAACGATGCCATCGAGCCCGTGGGAGTTGAGGCACAGCGCGGGGGCGGCGGAGCTGCGGAGCCGGCCGTCGCTCTCGTACACCCACCTCTGGGTGGCCGCGGAGGAGCAGGCCGCCATGGTCACCTCCGTCCCGGCCTGCGGCGCGGGGGCGGTGATGTCGAGGCACAGTCCGGCCTCCGCGTTGCGCAGCCGGGTGGTCAGCGGGGCCGCCGGATGGTTGGCCGACGTGGCCGTCGGGTCGGGCGTGGGGGTGGTGGGCGCGGGTGTGCCCGCCCCGGGTGCGGGCGGGGCGGTGCCGGTGACGGCGCCGCTGGGGACGGACGGGCCGGCCTGGCTGTCGTCGTCCTGCCAGAGGGCCGACGCCAGGGTGATGACGAGCAGCCCGGTCACGGCCGCGGCGGCCCCGACGGTCAGCGCTCCGGGCGCGGTGCCGGCCGCCGCGATGCGCCGGCCTTTCAGGGCGAGGCTCCGCAGCGCGCGGGGCCCACCGCCGCGAGAGTGCCGGCCGCTCCCCCGCGGGCCGCGGGGCCCGGCGCCGGCCGCGTCCTGCGCCGCCCTGGCCCTGCGCCGCCTCCCCGGCCGCGAGTCGAGATACGGCCCGGCCGCGCCGCCGAGCAGCGCCTGTCCGAGCAGCACGCCCAGCCGCCCGCCGGACTGCCGGAGCTGGTCGGCGGCGAACCGGCAGTACGAGCATTCGGACAGATGCACCTGGATGTCGGGGATCAGGACCCCGCCCCGGCGCAGCGAGATGTCGAGCAGGCGGTTGTAGTGGCGGCACTCGGCGGTCGGCGCGTACTCCCGATGGACCCGCACACAGGCCTGCCTGAACTGTTCGCGGGCCTGCTCCAGCTGGGCGGAGGCGACACGTGGATCAAGCCCCGACAAACCCGCCGGTATGGATATACCCTCGGCCTCGACCTCGGCATGCCAGAGGAGAACCTGAGCGGTCATCGGCATTACATGGAAAGCCCGGGAGACCAACTGCCTGTTTTCCCCGGGGCCTTCCGGATTCATGAGTCCGGTCAGTACCGACGCCACCGTCGGGTCATCGGCCCACGCCTTGGCGATATGACGGACGGTCACCAGAAGATGGGGGCGAAGCGCACCCGCGGCCGCGTTGCGGGCCAGACTTTCCATGAGCTGCGTGAAAGCCGCGGTGGTCAGCATCGAAGCGGTTTTGTTCGAGGTCGCACAAATTGAGGCGTAATCGAACACGGGCTGCCAGTGCCGGGCGAGCAGTGTGGCCATCGGCTGGACTTCGAGGCCTCCTCCACCGGTCTGCAGTGCGGCGGCGAGCTCCTCGTCCGAGACCCCCGGGGCGCGGCCGGGCTGCGAAGAAGGGGCGGTTCCGGGCGTGCGGGGATGTTGCATTGACGTCTTTCCATCCATGGCAATGCGGTGGGGGGTTGCTGTGTGGGACCGAAAGAAGTGCACCGATTGGTACATACCTTCGAGCGGGGCGGCTCGACGCTCTTTTGGAGTTGGCCACCGCAATGGAATTCGAACGGTTGATCTGGGCAGTGCTGTTCGGGTACGAGAGGGCTCACCCTTACACAACTCGCCTGTCAGTAACAAGAGTTCTGGAACCCCGACCATTCACAACGTGCCGGTCAAGACAACTTTCGGGCAGGGACAACGCTTTCTGGAACTCGAGTAAGTACAACAATGGAGAAGCATTCCGACGGCCGTGGTTGACGAAAGCGGCAATCACGTCCAGCGACGGCCACAACCACCGCCCCGCCAACGACGACCCGGGCGGACGGATCAGCCGCTCACACCCCGCGGTTCCCCGACCGCGTGTGGCGGCAAAAAGCGGGAGCGGGGCAATTACCCTGCGAGAACCGACCTGCCCCACAAAAGGAGCGTCCAGTGGCATCTCGCCTCAACCCGTACATCAGCTTCGCCGGCAACGCGCGCGAGGCCATGGAGTTCTACAAAAGCGTCCTCGGCGGAAACCTGCGGCTGAACACCTACGCCGACATCGGCGGCGAGACCTCGCCCGACGACGCCGACAAGATCATGCACGCCATGCTCGAGACCGACCGCGGCTTCACGCTGATGGGAGCCGACACCCCGCCCGGCATGGAGCACAAGCCCGGCAACAACTTCTCGATCAGCCTGAGCGGCGAGGACGCCGACGAACTCCGCGGCTACTGGGAGAAGCTCTCCGCCGACGGCACGGTGAACGTCCCCCTCGAGAAGCAGATGTGGGGCGACACGTTCGGCATGTGCGTCGACCGGTTCGGCATTTCGTGGATGGTCAACATCAACGAGAGCCAGGGCTGACCTGCGGTTCCCGCCCGGCGAATGTGTGCGGCCGCCCCGGCCGCACACCACCCCGTAGCCTGGAACCGCCCAGATTTCCGTCAGCGGAGCCGTCCGTGACCATCGTCCACCGCCTCGCCACCGCACCGGCAGCAGCGACGCGCGGCGCGGAGCACATCTGGTACGCGTCGTACGGCTCGAACATGGACACCGGCCGGTTGCGGTACTACCTTACCGGCGGCCGGCCCCCCGGTGCGGCACGGACCTACCCGGGCTGCCGCGACCGGCGCCCGCCCGTGCGCTCCGCACCGGTCGAGTTCCCGGGGACGCTGTACTTCGCGACCGAGTCGCCCGTATGGCAAGGCGGCCGGGCCTTCTACGACCCCGCCGCCGACGGCACCGTCTGGGGCCGCGCCCACCTCGTCACCGTGCAGCAGTTCTCCGACATCGCCGCGCAGGAGATGTACGAAGTCCCCGGCAAGGACCTCGACCTCGCGGCGGTGCTCACCCACGGCATGGCCGCCCTCGGCCCCGGCCGGTACGAGACGCTGGTCCTCCTCGGCCACCTCGAGGACATCCCGGTACTCACCTTCACCGCACCGTGGCGCCTGACGGAAGTGACCTGGAACAAACCCTCGGCCCCGTATCTGCTGCACCTGGCCCACGGACTGTGCGCCGACGGCACCTGGGAGCCGTCGGCCGTAGCCCGCTATCTGTCCCTGTGCCCGGGAGCGGCGAAGGCCTGGACGCCGACCGAGCTCACCACGCTGATCGAGGGGCTCGAGGGGCCGGGAGAGTGAACTCGCGGAGGATCCGGAAGGGATGTCGCGCGCCTCACGGGGAGCGGAGACGTTTCCCCTTACCTTCCTTGGGTGGGGCGGGTGGGACTCGAACCCACGGCCGACGGATTATGAGTCCGCTGCTCTAACCGGCTGAGCTACCGCCCCTAACGGCGCGTCGCGCACATTTGTGCGCGCCGTCTGCCGCAGCATAGCCGGTCATACGATCTCCTGCCTCGCATGGTCGACAACGCTCGACCATGAGGACTTCACTGCGGCCCCCGCGGTTCCGGATGTAGCCGGGAACACACCGAAGGCACTGTCCGGGCTCCCGTACGCGTACATGAAAAAAGGGCCCCCGAGGGCCCTCTTCCCATCTGCTCCCCCGGCTGGACTCGAACCAGCAACCCTCCGGTTAACAGCCGAATGCTCTGCCAATTGAGCTACAGGGGATCGCGCTCCCCCGACTGGACTCGAACCAGTAACCTGCCGGTTAACAGCCGGCTGCTCTGCCAATTGAGCTACAGGGGATTGCTGCGTGTGCACCGAACGTACCTACCCGGGGCGTCCCAGGGGGCGTGCGCTCGCTGCGACACATACATTAGCGCAACCAGGGGGGTGCTCCGCCAATCGGTATGGCGCCGGGTGATCACAGGTCCCGACGGGTAGGCGGGCAGCACCGACGCAACGGAAGGGTGTCACCCATGCGGTACAAGCTCACGTTCGTCGCGGGACTGGCCATCGGCTTCGTGCTCGGGACACGGGCCGGGCGCGAGCGCTACGAGCAGCTCAAGAAGTCCGCGCGACAGATCTCGCAGAACCCGGCGGTCCGCAACGCCGCCGAGTCCGCCGCCCACAACGGCCGCGAGGCGGCGGGCAAAGCCTTCCACGCGGTCAGCGACAAGGTCGGCGACCGGGTCCCCGACTCGGTGGCGGACCGCGTACGGGCGCTCCGGGAGCGGGGCGGCGGCACCGAGGACGACTGGGGAACGACCAACACCTGAGGCGGCCGGTCCCGGTGCCCGGCGGGCGTGACGCCGGACACCGCCCGCGTACGGCAGAATTCCGGACATGGGGATAGTCGCCGGGTTGGACAGTTCGTCTGGGTTCACGCGCATCGTCGTCTGCGACGCGGACACGGGAGCCGTGCTGCGTCAGGGGTGTGCGCCGCACCCCGTGGAACCCAAGGCCACCGACATAGATCCGCAGGCGTGGCTGCTCTCGCTCGGCGAGGCGGCCACCGGCGGTCTGCTCGAGGGCGTCCAGGCCATCGGGGTCTCCGCGCAGCAGCACGGCCTGATCACCCTGGACGCCCAGGGTGCTCCGGTGCGCCCCGCCCTGCTCGGCAACGACAAGCGGGCGCAGGCCGCCGCGGCCGACCTCATCGACGCCCTCGGCGGCCGGCAGGCCTGGGCGGAAGCCGTCGGTTCGGTGCCGCAGGCCGGGCAGCCGGTGGCGAAGCTCCGCTGGCTCGCCCGCGCGGAGCCGGACGCGGCACGTCGCGTCGCCGCCGTGATGCAGCCGCACGACTGGCTGGTGTGGCAGCTGCTGGGCCGGCCGGCCCGCAGGACCACGGACCGCGGCGGCGCGTCCGGCACCGGCTACTGGTCGGCCGGCACGGGGGCGTACCGCTCCGATCTCGTCGAGCTTGCGCTCGGGCAGCAGTGCGCCCTTCCCGAGGTGCTCGGCCCCGCCGAAGCCGCTGGCACCACACCGGAAGGGCTGCTGATCTCGGCGGGCACCGGCGAGACGATGGCGGCGGCCTTCGGTCTCGGGGTGGCCGTCGGGGACGCTGTGGTGTCGCTGGGGGCGTCCGGTTCCGTGATGGCCGTGCACCACGAGGCGCTGCCCGACCCGAGCGGGACGATCACCTCGTTCGCCGACGCGACCGGGATGCACCTGCCGGTCGTGCACACCCTCAACGCCGTGCGGGCCCTGCGCGGCAGCGCCGAACTGCTGGGCGTCGCCGACCTTTCCGAGCTCTCGGCGCTGGCTCTGAAGTCGACGCCCGGCTCGTCCGGGCTGGTGCTGCTGCCGTATCTGGAGGGCGAGCGGACACCGCAGCTGCCGCACACCGCGGGCACGCTGACCGGTCTGCGGCGCGAGTCGATGAAGCCGGAGCACCTGGCGCGTGCCTCGTTCGAGGGCATGCTCTGCTCGCTGGCGGACGCGATGGACGTGCTGCGCCGGCGGGGCGTGGAGGTGCGCCGGGTGTTCCTGCTTGGGGCGGCCGCCGAGCTGCCCGCCGTGCAGGCGCTCGCACCGGCGATCTTCGGCGCGCAGGTCGTCGTGCCGCAGCCGGCCGACTACGCGGCCCTGGGCGCGGCCCGGCAGGCCGCGTGGGCGCTGGGCGCCGCGCAGGGGACGCTGTCCCCGCAGGCTCCGCCGGCCTGGCAGGGCGCCGCGGCGCAGGTGTTCGAGCCGGGCGAGGAACTGGCGGTCGGACAGGCGGTGCGTCAGCAGTACGGCGCGACGCGGGACCAGATCCACCCCGGGGCCTTCGACGCCATGTCGTGACGCGCGGTCGTATCAGCTGTTCTTGACCGGCGCTTGGGGAAAACCCTTGGGGTTTTGCCGACCCGGTGTCGGAAGATGGGGTGACCCCCGATCTTGCCGAGCCCGAGAGACAGCGCGTGCTGATACGACTGCTGCGGACCTATCTCCGTCCGTACAAGAGACCCATTGGCTTCCTGGTGGCGCTGCAACTGCTGCAGACCAGCGCCACCCTCTATCTGCCCACCCTGAACGCGGACATCATTGACAACGGTGTCGTCAAGGGCGACACCGGCTACATCCTGGCCCTCGGCGCCTTGATGATCGGCGTCAGCGTCGTCCAGGTGCTCTGCAACATCGGGGCCGTGTTCTACGGGGCGCGGACAGCGGCCGCGCTCGGCCGTGACGTCCGTGCCGACATCTTCGGCCGGGTGCAGAGCTTCTCGGCCCGTGAGGTCGCCCACTTCGGGGCGCCGTCGCTCATCACCCGCACCACCAACGACGTCCAGCAGGTGCAGATGCTGGTGCTGATGGCGTTCACGCTGATGGTGTCGGCGCCGATCATGTGCGTCGGCGGCATCGTGATGGCGCTCGGCCAGGACGTGCCGCTGTCGGCGGTGCTGCTCGCGGTCGTGCCCGTGCTCGGCATCTGCGTCTCGCTGATCGTGAAGAAGATGCGGCCGCTGTTCCGCACCATGCAGGAGCGGCTCGACACCGTGAACCGGGTGCTGCGCGAGCAGATCACCGGCAACCGCGTGATCCGGGCCTTCGTACGGGACGAGTACGAGAAGGGGCGCTTCCGCGAGGCGAACAAGGACCTGACCGACGTTTCGATGTCCACCGGCCGGCTGATGGCACTGATGTTCCCGACGGTGATGACGGTCGTGAACGTCTCCTCGGTCGCCGTCGTCTGGTTCGGCGCGCAGCGCATCGACAGCGGTGCCATACAGATCGGCGCGCTGACCGCGTTCCTCGCCTATCTGATGCAGATCGTGATGGCCGTGATGATGGCCACCTTCATGTTCATGATGGTGCCGCGCGCCGAGGTGTGCGCGGAGCGCATCCAGGAGGTGCTGGACACCGACTCGAGCGTGGTGCCGCCGCTCGCTCCCGTGACGGAGCTGCGCGGCCGCGGCCGGCTGGAGGTCCGGGGCGTCGACTTCCGCTACCCGGGGGCCGAGGAACCGGTGCTGCGGGGCGTCGACCTGGTGGCGCACCTGGGCGAGACGACCGCGATCATCGGCTCCACGGGCAGCGGCAAGTCGACAGTGCTCGGCCTGGTGCCGCGGCTGTTCGACGTGACGGGCGGCGAGGTGCTCGTCGACGGGGTCGACGTGCGGGAGCTCGAGCCGGCTCTGATGGCGAGGACGGTGGGTCTCGTGCCGCAGAAGCCGTACCTCTTCTCCGGGACCGTGGCGACCAACCTGCGCTACGGCAAGCCCGACGCGAGCGAAGAGGAGCTGTGGCAGGCGCTCGAGACAGCGCAGGCGGCCGACTTCGTACGCGGGCTGGAAGGCGGGCTCAACGCCCCCATCGCCCAGGGCGGCACGAATGTGTCCGGCGGACAGCGCCAGCGGCTCGCGATCGCGAGGACGCTCGTCCAGCGGCCGGAGATCTATCTTTTCGACGATTCGTTCTCGGCGCTCGACTACGCCACGGACGCGGCGCTGCGTGAGGCGCTCGCCCGTGAGACGTCGGGCGCGACGGTCGTGATCGTCGCCCAGCGGGTGTCGACGATCCGCGACGCGGACCGGATCGTGGTCCTCGATGAAGGCAGGGTCGTGGGGACCGGAAGCCATCACGAACTGATGGAGAGCAATGAGACGTACCGAGAGATCGTGCTCTCGCAGCTGACGGAGGCTGAGGCCGCATGAGCGGGCCGGGTGGACGCATGATGACGGGTCCCGTCGAGCGATCGATGGACTTCAAGGGCTCGGGCAAGCGACTGCTGCGACAGCTCGCTCCCGAGCGGGCGACGCTGTGGGTGATGCTCGCGGCCGGTGTGCTGAGCGTCGCCTTCGCGGTGGTCGGGCCGAAGATCCTCGGCCGGGCGACCGACCTCATCTTCGCCGGGATCGTCGGCCGGCAGATGCCGGAGGGCACCTCCAAGGAACAGGCCCTGGAGGGCATGCGGCGCAGCGGCGACGACGGTCTCGCGGACATGCTCTCCGGTGTGGACTTCGTCCCCGGCGAGGGCATCGACTTCAACGCCGTCGGCGAGGTCCTGCTGCTGGCGCTGGCGGTGTTCGTGGCCGCCGGACTGACGATGCTGGTGGCGACGCGACTGTCGATCACCGTCATCAACCGCACCGTGTACCGGATGCGCGAGGACGTGCAGGCGAAGCTGTCGCGGCTGCCGCTGTCGTACTTCGACAAGGCCAAGCGCGGCGAGGTGCTCAGCCGGGCCACCAACGACATCGACAACATCTCCCAGACCTTGCAGCAGACGATGGGTCAGATGATCAACTCGCTGCTGACCATCGTCGGTGTGCTGGCGATGATGTTCTGGATCTCGCCGCTGCTGGCGCTGGTCGCGCTGGTGACGGTGCCCGTGTCGGTCTTCGTGGCGGCGAAGGTCGGCAAGCGGTCGCAGCCGCAGTTCGTGGCGCAGTGGAAGTCGACGGGCGCGCTGAACGCCCACATCGAGGAGATGTACACCGGCCACTCGCTGGTGAAGGTCTTCGGTCGCCAGGAGGAGTCGGCGCGGGACTTCGCCGAGCAGAACGAGGCGTTGTACGAGGCCGGGTTCAAGGCGCAGTTCAACAGCGGCATGATGCAGCCGCTGATGTTCTTCATCTCCAACCTGAACTATGTGCTGGTGGCTGTCGTCGGCGGTCTGCGGGTCGCGTCCGGTTCGCTGTCGATCGGTGATGTGCAGGCGTTCATCCAGTACTCGCGGCAGTTCTCGATGCCGTTGACCCAGGTCGCCTCGATGGCGAACCTGGTCCAGTCGGGCGTCGCGTCCGCCGAGCGCATCTTCGAACTGCTGGACGCCGAGGAGCAGGAGACGGACGCCCCGTCCGCGGAGCGGCTCGAGCGCCCCCGCGGCCAGGTCTCGCTGGAGAAGGTGTCGTTCCGCTACGAGCCCGACAAGCCCCTCATCGAGGATCTGTCGCTCGCCGTCGAACCGGGTCACACCGTCGCGATCGTGGGCCCGACCGGTGCGGGCAAGACCACGCTGGTCAATCTGCTGATGCGGTTCTACGAGGTGACCGGCGGACGGATCGCGCTCGACGGCGTCGACATCGCCAAGATGTCCCGCGAGGACCTGCGTTCCGGGATAGGCATGGTGCTCCAGGACACCTGGCTGTTCGGGGGCACGATCGCGGAGAACATCGCGTACGGAGCCTCCCGGGAGGTCACTCGCGAGGAGATCGAGGAGGCGGCGCGGGCCGCGCACGCCGACCGGTTCGTCCGCACGCTGCCCGACGGCTACGACACAGTCATCGACGACGAGGGTTCGGGCGTCAGCGCGGGGGAGAAGCAGCTGATCACCATCGCGCGGGCGTTCCTGTCCGATCCGGTGATCCTGGTGCTGGACGAGGCGACGAGCTCCGTGGACACCCGCACGGAGGTGCTGATCCAGAAGGCGATGGCGCGGCTCGCGCACGGACGGACGAGCTTCGTGATCGCGCACCGGCTCTCGACCATCCGGGACGCGGACGTGATCCTGGTGATGGAGGACGGTTCGATCGTCGAACAGGGCACGCACGAGGAACTGCTGGCGGCGGAAGGGGCGTACGCGCGCCTGTATTCGGCGCAGTTCGCACAGGCGGTGGTGGAGGTCGAGTGACGGGCGGTTCCGGGGGCCCGGCCCCCGGAACCCCGGCGCGAAGACGCCGCCGAAGTCGGCACGGGTCCGGGGCGAAGACCCCGGTCAGTCGAGGTAGCCGCGGAGCTGGTCAGCGAACGCGTGGTCGCGGAGCTTGTTGAGGGTCTTCGACTCGATCTGGCGGATGCGTTCGCGGGTCACGCCGAACAGGCGGCCGATCTCCTCGAGAGTGCGGGGGCGGCCGTCGTCCAGGCCGTAGCGCAGCTGGACCACCTTGCGTTCACGCTCACCCAGCGTGGACAGCACCGCGTCCAGGTGTTCCCGCAGCAGCAGGAACGCGGCGGACTCGACCGGGGACGCCGCGTCGCCGTCCTCGATGAGGTCGCCGAGGGCGACGTCGTCCTCCTCACCCACCGGGGCGTGCAGGGACACCGGCTCCTGGGCCAGCCGCAGGACCTCGCTGACCCGCTCCGAGGTCAGTTCGAGGTGCGTGGCGACCTCTTCCGGTGTGGGCTCGTAGCCGCGTTCCTGAAGCATCCGGCGCTGGACCCGCACCACCCGGTTGATCAGTTCGACGACATGGACGGGCACCCGGATGGTGCGGGCCTGGTCGGCGAGGGCGCGGGACATGGCCTGGCGGATCCACCAGGTCGCGTACGTGGAGAACTTGTAGCCGCGGGCGTAGTCGAACTTCTCCACCGCCCTGATCAGGCCGAGATTCCCCTCTTGGACGAGGTCGAGCATGGTCAGGCCGCGGCCGACGTAGCGTTTGGCGACGGAGACGACGAGGCGGAGGTTCGCCTCGATGAGACGCCGTTTGGCCATCCGGCCCATGACGACGAGCCGGTCGAGGTCGACGGCCAGCTGCGAGTCCGGGTCCGGGGTGTTCGCCAGCTTCTCCTCCGCGAAGAGACCGGCCTCGACCCGGCGGGCGAGCTCGACCTCCTCCGCGGCGGTCAGCAGCGGGATGCGGCCTATCTCCCGCAGGTACTGGCGGAACAGGTCGGAGGACGGGCCGCCGGTGTCAGCACCGCGCCCGGTGCGCCGAGGGGGCTCCGGAGGCTCGACGGCCTCCTCGACCAGACTGCCCGGCAGGGCGTCGGGGTGCCCGGCGGGCAGGCCCTGCGCGGGCACCTGCTCGACCGCGGTCGCGAGGACTGCCGCGACGGCGTCGGTATGGGTCTCGGTCAGGGTCTGGGTCTGCACGGGCGACCTCCAGGGTGATCGCTGCCGGTCGGGGGGCGGGGGCAGCTCCGAGGGCTCAGGCACCGCCCCCCAGTGTGGGGTACGACACATCACCGCCACGAGGGGCGTGCGGCGACTTTTTGAGACCCGTGCGTGACCGGCCGGTTACTCGGATGCCGGGACGTCCGTCCCTTTGGGAGACTGCGCCGGTGAACAGGCTGTGCGAATACGAGACCCATGTGACGGTGCGCTGTACGGACGACGCGGCACGCGCCGGGCTGGACTCGTGGGCGGACGCGGCGGGTCTGAAGGTGACGCACATCGTGCTCGCCCGGGGCCGGATGGTGTCCCAGCCGATGCTGACCCTGCGGGGCACGGAGGACCTCCCCTCTCAACGGGCGGCAGCCGACCGGCTGGTGGCGCGGTTGCGCGCGGGCGGTTTCGACCCGGTGCGGGTGAAGATCGAGACCACGCCGTGGTCACCGGAGGTCCGCACCACGGACGGCGGCTACTTCGAGCACCATCTGAAGCTGCTGCTCGAGGAGGACTTCGACCGCGAGGCGCTGACGGCCCTGGCGGTGCGTCACGGTGCGCATCTGTCGTGGAACGCGCGCAGGGTGGCGTCGGGGGGCCGGCACGAACGGTTCGTGACGCAGCGCCGCCGCGGCGTCGCCGCCGAGGAGGCGGGCGCGGCATGTGACGCGCTGATCGGCGAGTTGACCGCCGAGGGGTTCGACATCCTCGGCGAGGAGCGGGAGTTCGTGCTGTACGACAGCGACCTGTCGGTGGACGACGGTTGGATCGACGAGGGGGCGGAACGATGAACGAGAACTGGGAGCCGACGATTCCGGGCGGTCCTGACGACCCTTCGGAGCCGAGTGAGGAGCGCCGGCGGCGCCGGACGGAGCTGCCGCGCACGTTGCACGCGGGCGTGGGGCCCGGCGCGTCCAGGCACCGGCTGTTCGACCCTGCCCTGAAGCACTTCGACAGCGCGTACCGGCCCGCCGACTCCGTGGTGCCCGAAGAGCTGCGCCCCGCATGGGGGGCGGCGCGACGACGCGCGCTGGAGAGCGTCGTCACCGCGGTCTCCCGTTCCGGGTGGGCCGGTTCGCTGGTGCTGCGCGGCAGCATGCTGCTCGCCGACCGGTTCGGGGACGCCGCGCGGGAGCCGAAGGACCTCGACTTCGTCGTCGTCCCCGCGGACTGGCGCATCGAGGATGCGCGCACCACGACGATGCTCGACGACATCGCGTCGGCGGCGCAGCGCGCCACCGAGGAGCAGGCGGGCGGCCCGGTCATCGATGCGGCCGGCGCCGAGTCCGAGTACATCTGGACGTACGAGCGGGTGCCGGGCCGCCGCATGGTGCTGCCGTGGGAGGCGCCCGGGCTGCCCGCCGGGCAGGTGCAGCTCGACTTCGTGTTCAACGAGAAGCTGCCCGTGGAGCCCAGCTCCGAGAAGGTGTGCGGTGTGCCGCTGCTGACGGCGACCCTCGAACTGTCGCTCGCCTGGAAGGTGGTGTGGCTGATCGACGACCTGTATCCGCAGGGCAAGGACCTGTACGACGCGGTGCTGCTGGCGGAACGGGGCCCGCTCGGGAACGCGCTCCTTCAGGAGGTGTTCCGGCTGTCGGGGAACGAGTGGCCCACCGGTGGGCAGGAGGAGCTCCGCCTGGAGGACCTCCGGGACTCCCTGCGGTACATGGACTGGAACCACTTCGTCCTGGACTATCCGCAGTTCGCCGACGGCAGGGACGAGTACGTCCGGCGGCTGCTGACCGCGCTGGCGCCCACGTTCGCCGCGTAGGCGTCCGGGAGTGGCGCCCGGGCCGCGGTGGCCCGGGCCGCGGTGGCCCGGGCCGCGGGCACCGGGAGTGCCGACCGCTAGAGCGCGGCCGCGCCCTGGTTGCGCAGTGACTGCGCGTACTGCTGGAGCACCCACAGTTCGTTCGCCACGGCCGCGTACCGCTCCGGGTCGCCGCCTGCGCCCAGGCGGGCCATCGTGCCCTGGACCTCGCGGATGCGGCGGTCGACGGCGCGCAGACGGACCTGCACGAGCTGCATGCCCGCGTACACCTCGTCGACCGCGCGGGCGTGCACCGCTTCCACGGCGAGTTCGGTGACCAGCGCGCGCACGGTGTCGTCGGGGGCGGCGTCACGGACGCGGGCCAGATAGCCGGAGGCGTCCTGGGTGCCCTGCTCGGCGCCGCCGGCCTCCTCGATGGTCCGGCGGACCGCGGCGTAGGGCGGGGCCGTGAACTCGTCGACGCCGTACGCGTCGAAGGCCGGTGAGACCAGTTCGGGGTGCTGGAGGGCCAGCTTGAGCAGTTCCCGCTCGGTGCGGTGGGCGGGGCTGCGCAGATTGAGTGCCGGGCCCGACGGCGCGGCCTGTGCCGGTGCGCCGGGCGCGGGGTGCGGTGCCCTGGAGGGGCCGCCCCTGCGGTCGCCACGGTCACCGCCGCGGTCGCGCGCCCAGCGGGCGAGCTGGGCGACCCGCTTGACGACGAACTGGGTGTCGAGGATGCCGAGGATGCCGGCCAGTTGCACGGCCGACTCGTGCTGGATGGCGACGTTCTTGATGCCGGCCACGATCGGGGCGGCCTCGTCGAGGGCCGCCGCGCGGCCGGCGGGCGTCTCCAGGTTGTGGCGGGTCACCATCTGGCGGATCGCGAACTCGAAGAGCGGCGTGCGCGTCTCGACGAGCTTCTGCACCGACTCGTCGCCCTCCGCGAGCCGCAGTTCGCAGGGGTCCATGCCGCCGGGCGTGATCGCGATCGACGTCTCAGCCGCGAACTTCTGGTCGTCCTCGAAGGCGCGCAGCGCCGCCTTCTGGCCGGCCGCGTCGCCGTCGAAGGTGAAGATCACCTCGGCGGTGGCGTTGTCCATCAGCAGCCGCCGGAGGATCTTGATGTGGTCGCCGCCGAACGACGTGCCGCAGGTGGCGATGGCGGTGGTGACACCGGCGAGGTGGCAGGCCATGACGTCGGTGTAGCCCTCGACGACGACGGCCGTGCTGGTGCGGGCGATCTCCTTCTTTGCGAGGTCGATGCCGTACAGCACCTGCGATTTCTTGTAGATCGCGGTCTCGGGCGTGTTCAGGTACTTCGGGCCGTTGTCGTCGTCGCGGAGCTTACGGGCGCCGAAGCCGACGACCTCCCCGGTGATGTCCCGGATCGGCCACATCAGCCGGCCGCGGAACCGGTCGATGGGGCCGCGCCTGCCCTCCTGCGAAAGGCCGGAGAGGGTGAGCTCCTTGTCGCTGAACCCCTTGCCGCGCAGATAGCGGGTGAGGTGGTCCCAGCCGGCCGGGCTGTAACCGACGCCGAAGTGCTGGGCGGCGGCCTGGTCGAAGCCGCGCTCCGCGAGGAACTTCCGGCCGATCTCGGCCTCCGGCCCGTCCAGCTGCTCCACGTAGAACTGCGCGGCGATCTTGTGGGCCTCGACCAGCCGGATCCGCTCGCCCCGCTGATGGGTCGGGTTGTACCCGCCCTCCTCGTAGCGCAGGGTGATGCCCGCCTGAGCGGCGAGACGCTCGACCGTCTCGGAGAACGAGAGATGGTCGATCTTCATCACGAAGGCGATCGTGTCACCGCCTTCCTGACAGCCGAAGCAGTGGAAGAGACCCTTGCTCGGGCTGACCTGGAAGGAAGGAGACTTCTCGTCGTGGAAGGGGCACAGGCCCTTCAGGTTCCCCCCGCCGGCGTTGCGCAGCTGGAGGTACTCGGAAACGACGGCGTCGATCGGGACCGCGTCCCGGACCGCCTTCACGTCGTCATCGTTGATCCTGCCTGCCACGCGTGAATTCTACGGTGACGCGGCGACACTCCCGTCAGCCGGAAAGGTCCACGAGGTCGGTGAGTGCCACCCCCGGATCGCCGAGCGTCTGCGGGTCCACCTCCGCCCGGGTCCGGATCAGCTGCTGGATGGGCGCGGTGACGTCCCACACATTGACGTTCATCCCGGCGAGCAACCTGCGGTCCTTGAGCCAGAAGGCGATGAACTCCCGCCGTGCGACGTCGCCGCGGAGCACGACCTGGTCGTACGAGCCGGGCGGGGCCCAGCCCGAGTACTCCATGCCGAGGTCGTACTGGTCCGAGAAGAAATAGGGGACCCGGTCGTAGCTCACGTCCTGGCCGAGCATGGCGCGGGCGGCGGCCGGGCCGCCGTTCAGGGCGTTCGCCCAGTGCTCGACGCGCAGCCGGGTCCCGAGCAGCGGGTGCCGGGCGGCGGCGACGTCGCCCGCGGCGTAGATGTCGGGATCGGAGGTGCGCAGACTCTCGTCGACGGCGATGCCGCCGCCCTCCGCCCGGTCGGCGAGGTCGAGGCCAGCCGCGTCGGCGAGCGCGGTGCGCGGGGCGGCGCCGATGGCGGCGAGGATCTCGTGCGCCGGGTGCTCCTCGCCGTCGTCCGTACGGGCCGCGAGGACCATGCCGTCCTGCCCGATGATCTCGGTGAGACGGACACCGAAGTGGAAACGGACGCCGCGCTCGCGGTGCAGTTCGGCGAAGACCTGGCCGAGCTCCGGGCCGACGACCTGGTACAGCGGGGTCGCCGCGGGCTCCACGACGGTCACCTCCGCACCGTAGCCGCGGGCCGCGGCGGCGACCTCGAGGCCGATCCAGCCGGCGCCGGCGATGATCAGATGGCCGTTGTCGCGGCCGAGCGCGGCGAGCACATGGCGCAGCCGGTCGGCGTGGGCGAGGCGGCGCAGATGGTGGACGCCGGCCAGGCCGGTGCCCGGGATCTCCAGACGGCGGGGCTCCGCGCCGGTGGCGAGCAGCAGCTTGTCGTAGTGGACGACGGTTCCGTCACCGAGGCGTACGGAGCGGGTCTCGCGGTCGATGGACACGACGGTCTGGCCCAGGTGCAGCTCGATGTCGGCCCGGGCGTACCAGGCGGGCTCGTGGACGAAGACGCTGTCGCGTTCGTCCTTGCCGGTCAGATACGCCTTGGACAGCGGCGGACGTTCGTAGGGGTGGTCACGTTCGTCGCCGATGAGGATCACTCGCCCGGTGAATCCTTCGGCACGGAGGGTCTCGGCGGCTTTGGCCCCCGCCAGCCCACCGCCGACGATGACGAATGTCCGATGTGCGTCGACCACGTGATGCCTCCTCGTTGCTTCTCCGCAGCGCAGCCTTCAGCGAGCGTCCCGCACGGAGCGATATGGCGGAAGAGGGAGTGCCCTCCGGCGTGTCAAAAACGGACGAATCACTCGGTGCGTGGCACGGGTGCTCCCGGGGGAGTTTCGCCCTTTGGTCAGCGACGGGCGGTGAGGCGGGCGTGGAGGGTGCGGGCGGAGGCGTCCGTGAGGTTCGCGATCTGGTCGACGATCACGCGCTTGCGCGCCCGGTCGTCCGCAGCCGCCTCGAACATGGCACGGAACTGCGGTTCCAGCCCTTCCGGCGCGCGGGCGGTGAGCGCCTGTGCCAGCTCGGCGAGCACCACGCGCTGGTCGGCGCGGAGCGCCTCCTGCTCGGCGCGCTGCATCACATAGCGGTCGGCCACCGCCTTCAGCACGGCACACTCGTTGCGCGTGGCGCGCGGGACGACGAGCTCGGCCCCGTACCGCGTGAGCATGCCACCGCCGTACGCCTGCCGGGTGGCGCCCTCGGCGGCGAGCGCGAACCGGCCGATGAGCTGGCTGGTGGCGTCCTTCAGCCGGGCCTGGGCGACCGCGGAACCGTCGTAGTGGTGCGGCCACCACACCTGGTCGACCAGCCGGTCGAGTGCTTCCGACAGTTCCTGCGGTTCGGTGTCGTGGGGCACGTACCGCCCGATCGCCACCGACCAGATGCCCGCGCGCTCGGTGTCCGACATGAGACAATTGGGGTCGATGTGGCCGGCGTGCAGGCCGTCCTCGAAGTCGTGCACCGAGTACGCGACGTCGTCGGACCAGTCCATCACCTGCGCCTCGAGGCACTTGCGGAACGCGGGGGCGCCGAGGCGGGCCCACTCGAAGACCGGCAGGTCGTCCTCGTACACCCCGAACTTGCCCGAGCCGGGCTCGGTCGGATGGCCGCCGCGCGGCCAGGGGTACTTGGTGGCCGCGTCGAGGGTGGCCCGGGTGAGATTCAGGCCGACGCTGACCGGCTCGCCGGTCTCCGGCGCGTGCACGAAACGCTTGGGCTCGATCCGGGTCAGCAGGCGGAGGGACTGGGCGTTGCCCTCGAAGCCGCCGCAGTCCTCCGCGAACTCGTTGAGTGCCTGTTCGCCGTTGTGGCCGAACGGCGGATGGCCCATGTCGTGGGCGAGGCATGCCGCTTCGACGAGATCGGGGTCGCAGCCGAGCGCGGCGCCCAGCTCACGCCCGACCTGCGCGCACTCCAGCGAGTGCGTCAGCCGGGTGCGGGGGCTGGCGTCCCAGGCCAGGCTGCGGGTGCCGGGGGTGACGACCTGCGTCTTCCCGGCGAGGCGGCGCAGCGCGGAGGAGTGCAGCACCCGGGCGCGGTCGCGCTGGAAGGCGGTACGGCCGGGGCGCTTGTCGGGCTCGGCGGCCCATCGTTCGACGGCCGCGGCGTCGTAGCCGTCGGGGGCGGTGCCGTTGCCCGTGCCGTGGCCCGGGGGCGTGCCTGTGCCTGTGGTGCTGGTGGTGCCGTCCATGCACCGAAGGTAACCGGAGCGGCCGACAGCCGGGCCCCGTCCGGCCCCACCACGCCCTACGCGGCGGTCAGTTCCAGCCGCCGCACGGGGCGGGGAAGCGCTCGCGCCTGGTCGTAACGGTGCAGCAGCAGCCGGGCCAGAGCGGGATGCGTACCGAGCGGCTCCGCCGCGATCCAGGGTGCGGCGGCGGCGCTGCGGGTGGCGAACAGACCGGGCGCGGCGAAGTAGGACGCCACGGCGATCCGGTGACGGCCGCGGGCCGTCAGGGCTTTGACAGCCGCGGGCACGGTGGGCGCGAGCGCGGAGGCGTACGCGGGCACGACCGGCACGCCGCCGAGCCGCTCCCCCAGCATGGCCGCCATGCGCCGGGTGTCCGCCGCGGACTCGGGATCGCGGGAGCCCGCGGACGCCAGGACGACCCCGGCACTACGGCTCGAGCCGTCCTCCGGCCGCCAGCCCGCCTCAGCGAGCCGGGCGGCGAGTGCCTCCGCGAGGAGCGGGTGCGGCCCGAGCGGGCGCGCGATACGGATGTCGCCGCCGGGTATCGCGGCCGCGGCCCGCGGCAGGTCGTGCTTGACGTGATAGCCGCGGCTGAGCAGCAGCGGCACGATCACGGTGGGCGCGCTGCCGAGCGACCGGAGGGTGTCGTCGAGGAGCGGCTCGTTCAGCTCGACATGGCCGAGCCGTACGTCCAGGCCGGGGCGCAGCTCACGCACCCGGTCGAGGAGAGCGGTGACGGTGCTCAGCGCGCGGGGGTCGCGGCTGCCGTGGGCGACGGCGACGAGGGTGGGCCGATCGGTCGGGGGCATGCGGTGCGGGTTCCGTTCAGTCGGACGTGACTCAGCTGGGTGCCGAGCTGAGCGGTGATACGCGTGAGCAGACCGACGGTGGTGTCGAGCTGCGCGGCGGTGTCGACTGCGCTGTCGGCTGCGCTCGGGAAGGGCGGGGGCGGGGACTCACGAAGGTGTTCCGGCTCCGTCATGCACCGATGGTGGCGGGCGCAGGTTGCGGGGGTGTTGCGTGAGGGTGACGGGTGTTTTCGCGGGCCTCACGGGCGTGGCCGGGCAAGGCGGCGCGGCCCGCCCCGGCGCCGGGGACGCCGGCGTCCGATGCGCGGGGCCCGGCGGTCTCCCCGCCGCGGGGCGCACGGGGAAGGGCCCCGGCAGACCCCCGCGGGGCCGGTCCAAGGGACCGGGCGGGCCCGGTCGGCGGTGTCCGGACGGGGCCGGTTCCGAATCTCCGGACAGAACACCTAGGTCCGGGTCCAGGCGCAGCCCCGACCCGGGGTCCCTGGCGGGCCCGGTTCCAGGTGCATGGGCGGGCCGGTCGGCGGTGTCCGGACGGGGCAGGTTCCGAATCTCCGGACGGGGCCCAGGCCCGGCCCGGCGCCGGCGTCGCCGGCGTCCGATGCGCGGGGCCGGTGGTCTCCCCGCCGCGGGGCGCAGGGGGAAGGGCCCCGGCAGACCCCCGCGGGGCCGGTCGGCGGTGTCCGGACGGGGCCGGTTCCGAGTCTCCGGGCGGGGCCTAAGCCAGGGTCCAGGCGCAGCCCCGCCCCGGGTGTCCCTGGCGGGCCTGGTTCCAGGTGCATGGGCGGGCCCGGTTAGAAGGCGCTGGGCGGAGCCGGTCCGGTCCGGGCGGGCCCGGTCCCGGGGTCCGAGCGGTCCCGGTCCCAGGGCCCGGCCCGGCTCGGGAGGTGGGCCTCCCCCGCGGCCGCCAAGGCCGCAGGGGAAGGGAAGCGCTCCGCGGCTACCGCGCCAGCCAGACCCGGAGGGGGCCCACCGGTACGCACCCCTGCCGCACCGCCGCCGCCAGGTCGTCGCCCTGTTCGTAGCCGACGACCGGCACGCCGGGCCACGCGTCGGACACCGCCGAAAGGCAGCCCGCCCACGCCGCGTCGAGGTCGTCGTCGACGGTGAACAGGTTGGAGACGCCTGCCGCGTCCCCACCGCGGCTCACCACCGCGCCGGCGGTCAGCCGGCCCTCGGCGCGCCCCGCGAGGAACGCGACCGACGGGTCGGACAGCAGTTCCGGGCGGAAGAGGTGCGCCAGACCGTCGCCGCCGTCCCAGGCTGCCGCCCATTCCGCCAGCTCACCGGGGGTCTCCAGCCGGGACCACGCGACGCCGTCGGGAGCCGCCGGCGCGGGCAGGCCGGGCTCCCGGTGGATCCACCGGGCCTCGAAGAGGACGTCGAATCCGGCGCCGGACAGGTCCAGGGTCGCGAAGCTGTCCTTGACGGAGCAGCCGGGGCCGGTGGAGACGGCGTCCAGAACGTCGTCCGCCGTCGCGTCCTCGGTGAGTGTCACCGCGTCGGGATACAGCACGGGTGTGCGGCTCGCGCTGGTCCAGGCGTGGGCTCCGAAGGCGCCGGAGAGGCCGTGTGCGTGGCACATGGCCTCGCACCACTCGGCGTTGTTGCGGGCGGCGAAGGCGACTCTCTTGTCGATCATCGGATGATCGTGTCAACACGTACGCGGTCCGGCCAGCCATTTCCGCTCCGTCGGGCCAACCATTTCCGCTCCGCCCGCGTCTGACTGTTCGTGAGAGGAACGAGAAGGCGACGCCTCGTCGCGCAGGCCGTCATGCTGGGGTGCGTGCTCGGCCTGGCGCCCGCGACCTGGATGCACGCCGTCGCCGACAGCCGCGTCCGTACGGTCGCCGAGGCCCCCGCGCGGGACGTCGCCGTCGTCTTCGGCGCCGGTCTCTGGCGGGGCCGGCCCTCCCCCTATCTGGCGCACCGGCTGGACACCGCCGCCGAGCTGTACCGGACCGGCAAGGTCAAGGTCGTGCTGGTCACCGGTGACAACAGCCGGGTCGAGTACGACGAGCCGGACGCCATGCGCACGTATCTGACGGGGCGCGGTGTGCCCGACGACCGGATCGTCAGCGACTACGCCGGGTTCGACACCTGGGACTCGTGCGTGCGGGCGAAGGAGATCTTCGGGGTGGAGCGGGCGCTGCTGGTCAGCCAGGGCTTCCACATCCGACGGGCGGTCGCGCTGTGCCGGTCCGCCGGGGTAGAGGCGTACGGCGTCGGTGTGGCGGAACCGCACGACGCGACCTGGTACTACGGCGGCGTGCGGGAGATGTTCGCGGCGGGCAAGGCGTCGCTGGACGCCGTGTTCCGGCCGGACCCCCGGTTCCTGGGCGAACGCGAGCCCGGTGTGCGGGACGCGCTGGCGGCGGCGGGCTGACACGCCGGGAGGCACACGGCCGCGCACGCTCGCATCGAGGTCCCCGGCAGGGAAAAGTGAGCCGCATGACAAATGACGTGGCAACGCTGCTGACCCGGCACACCGAGGCGCTGGCCCTGTTCACCGACCGGGTGCACGCCGTACGGGACGACCAGTGGGACGATCCGACGCCGTGCACGGAGTGGTCGGTGCGCGATCTCGTCAACCACCTCACCGCCGAGCAGCTGTGGGTGCCGGACCTGGTGACGGACGGGGCGACGATCGAGGACATCGGCGACGCGTACGACGGGGACGTCCTCGGCGACCGGCCCCGCCGGGCCTGGGACGCGGCGGCCCGGGCCGCGCGCAAGGCGTTCTCCGACGAGGGGGCGCTGGAGCGGACGGTCCATCTGTCGTACGGGGAGACCCCGGCCACCGCCTACTGCTCGCAGATGATCAGCGACGCGGTGGTGCACTCCTGGGACCTGTCGCGGGCGATCGGCGCGGAGGAGCGGCTTCCGGAGGCGCTGGTGGCCTTCACTCTGGAGGAGGTCTCGCCGTACGCGTCGGAGCTGTCGAAGTCGGGCCTCTTCGCCGCGCCGATCGAGCCGCCGCCGGGCGACGACCCGCAGACCCGGTTGCTGGCGATGCTCGGCCGCCGCGCCTGAGGCCCCGGGGCCGCGCCCGGACGGAACGACCGGGACCCGCGGGACGGCCCGCCCCGAACGCGCCCGGTCAGGACCGGGACCCCGCGGGACGTCGCGCCCCGACGCGTCCGTCCACGGCGGCCGGACTCCCGGGACGGGCCCGCGGCTCACGGTCGGTCCTCACGCCGCCGTGAGCTCGCGGCTGAGCCAGGCGTACCCCGTCCGTAATGCGGCGCGTCGGCCCGCGTAACACGGACGTTCCACGCTGGGCGTCATGCGCGACGAGACCATCCCGACCCACTGTCCCTACTGCGCCCTGCAGTGCGGCATGAATCTGCGCGGTGTCCCCCGGCCGGACACCGCCGACGGGGCGGCCGTCGAGGTGGTGGAGCGTCCCGACTTCCCCGTCAACCGGGGCGCCCTGTGCGGCAAGGGCCGCACGTCGACCTCCCTTCTCTCCTCCCGGGTGCGCCTGACCGGGCCGCTCATCAGAAGCCACGCCACAGGCCGGCTCGAACCGGCCACCTGGGAGGAGGCACTGCGTACGATCGCCGACGGGCTGCGGCGTACGAAGGACCTGCACGGCGCCGACGCCGTGGGCGTCTTCGGCGGCGGCGGGCTGACCAACGAGAAGGCGTACACCCTCGGGAAGTTCGCCCGGGTCGTGCTCGGCACCTCGCAGATCGACTACAACGGCCGCTTCTGCATGTCGTCGGCCGCGGCCGCGCACAACAAGGCGTTCGGACTCGACCGCGGGCTGCCGTTCCCGCTGGAGGACATCCCGAGGACCGGCTGTGTCATCCTCGTGGGCTCCAACATCGCGGAGACCATGCCGCCGGCACTGCGCTACCTGACGGAGCTGAAGGAGAACGGCGGCAAGCTGATCGTCGTCGACCCGCGGCGGACGAGGACGGCGGAGCAGGCCGACCTGCATCTCGCGCCCCGTCCCGGCACCGACCTGGCGCTCGCCCTGGGACTGCTGCACGAGGTGGTGGCCGAGGGGCGTACCGACGAGGAGTTCATCGCCGCCCGCACGAGCGGCTGGGCGGATGCCAGGGCCGCCGCCATGGCGCACTGGCCCGAGCTCGTCGAGCGGATCACCGGCGTGGGAGTGCCGCAGCTGCGTGAGGCGGTGCGGCTGTTCTGCGACGCGCCGTCCGCGATGGTACTCACCGCCCGCGGGCCCGAGCAGCAGTCCAAGGGCACGGACACCGTGAGCGCCTGGATCAACCTCTGCCTGGCGACCGGCCGGGCCGGGCGGCCCCTGTCCGGCTACGGATGCCTGACCGGGCAGGGCAACGGGCAGGGCGGCCGTGAGCACGGCCAGAAGGCCGACCAGCTGCCCGGCTACCGCAAGCTGGACGACCCGGCGGCGCGGGCCCATGTCGCGGGGGTGTGGGGCGTGCCCCCCGAGTCCCTGCCCGGGCCGGGGCGCAGTGCCTACGAACTGCTGGACGCGCTGGGCGGGGACGTGAAGTCGCTGCTGCTGATGGGGTCGAACCCGGTGGTGTCCGCGCCGCGTGCCGCGCACATCGAGGGGCGGCTGAAGTCCCTGGACTTCCTCGCCGTGGCGGACGTGGTGCTCTCGGAGACGGCGGCGCTCGCGGACGTGGTGCTGCCGGTGACCCAATGGGCGGAGGAGACCGGCACGACGACCAACCTGGAGGGCCGGGTGCTGCTGCGCCGCAAGGCGCTCGACGCCCCGGAGGGGGTGCGCAGCGATCTCGAGGTGCTGAGCGCCCTGGCGGCACTGCTCGGGCACGAGAAGGGCTTCCCCGCCGACCCGGAGGAGGTCTTCGAGGAGCTGCGGCGGGCATCGGCGGGCGGACCGGCGGACTACTCGGGCATCACGTACCGCAGGATCGCCGAGGAGGACGGCGTGTTCTGGCCGTGCCCGGAGCCGGACGACCAGGACGGGCCGGTCGCCCACCCCGGCACCCCCCGGCTGTTCCTGGACCGGTTCGCCACGCCCGACGGGCTGGCCAGGTTCGTCGCCGTGGGGCACCGGCCCGCCGCGGAGGAGCCCGACGCCGACTACCCGGTGCTGCTGACGACCGGGCGGGTCGTCGCCCAGTACCAGTCGGGCGCGCAGACCAGGCGGGTCGACGAGCTGAACGCCGCCGCCCCGGGCCCGTTCGTCGAGCTGCATCCGCAGCTGGCGGAGCGTCTCGGCGTCGCGGAGGGCGAGCCCCTCGCGGTGGTGTCGCGGCGGGGGCGGGCTGTGGGGCCCGCCCGGATCACCACGGGGATCAGGCCGGACACCGTCTTCATGCCGTTCCACTGGCCGGGCGAGGGCCGGGTGAACTCGGTGACGAACCCGGCGCTCGACCCGACGTCCCGTATGCCCGAGTTCAAGGTGTGCGCCGTCCGGCTGGAGCCGGAGCGGGTCACCGGCGGCTGACCGCCTCGTGCCAGTCGCCGCCGTCCACGGGCCTGCCGCCGGCCCGGAGTCCGCGGGCCACCGGCTCGGCGGCGACGTAGACCCACGCCTGTACCGGCGTGCCGTCCTCGAGGAGGACCTCCCGGGCCACCCGTTCGTACAGGTTGGCCGCGTGGCCCGGACCGCCGTACTCCTCCAGCCGGTCGAGGACGGCGAGCAGCCGCTCGTACTCCTCCGGCTTCGCGGTCACCGCCTCGCCGGTGACCGTCGCCGCCGGGTCGTCGGTGTCGACGGCGTACGGGTAGCCGGGGCCCTCGTAGAGCACCGCGCCGGAAAGCAGCGCGGGACGCTCCTCGGAGGTGCGGCCCCGCAGGAGAAGGTCGTGGTTGCGTTCGCCCGGCCGCAGGGTGCCGTAGACGAAGAACGGAAGCCGCCGCGACCCGGTCACGGCGCCACGGTCTCCGCCCGCACCCAGGCCGCGTAGGCCGCGCCGGCGCGTACCACCGGGGTGGCGATGATCTCCGGGGTGTCGTAGTCGTGGGCTGCGATCAGATGGGCTTCGAGGGCGTCGTAGCAGGCCGGGGTGGTCTTGAGGAGGACCTGCCACTCCTCGGCGGTCTCGATCCGGTTCTGCCAGCGGTAGACCGACGTCACCGGCGCGGAGATCTGCGCGCAGGCCGCGAGCCGGGACTCCACGGCTCCTTCGGCGAGCCGTCGGGCCTTCTCCGCGCTGTCGGTCGTGGTCATCACGGTGAGCAGCGACGGCGCGGCGGGGGTGGGTTCCACGGCGGGAGCTCCTTCTCGGTGTGCGGCCACGTGTCCGCGGGGCGGCCGGCGGCCGCGGACGGAGGGCGGGGACCGTCATGGCCCCCGCCCTTCACGTTACGCACCGCGGCATCACACGGGGGACCCGGCCGCGGCGAACTGCGCCGCGTGGAGCCGGGCGTACGCGCCGCCGCGGCCCAACAGTTCGTCGTGCGTGCCCTGCTCGACGATCCTTCCGGCGTCCATCACCAGGATCACGTCGGCGTCCCGGACGGTGGAGAGCCGGTGCGCGATGACGAAGCTGGTACGGCCCCGGCGCAGCGAGGACATGGCGCGCTGGATGAGCACCTCGGTGCGGGTGTCGACGGAACTGGTGGCCTCGTCGAGCACGAGGATCGACGGTTCGGTGAGGAAGGCGCGGGCGATGGTGAGGAGTTGCTTCTCGCCCGCGCTCAGGCCCGCGCCCTCCTCGTCGACGACGGTGTCGTAGCCGTCGGGCAGGGTGCGGATGAACCGGTCGGCGTGGGTGGCCGTCGCCGCGGCGACGATCTGCTCGCGGGACACCTTCCCGGGCACGCCGTAGGCGATGTTGTCGGCGATCGTGCCCCCGAACAGCCAGGTGTCCTGGAGCACCATCCCGATACCGGAACGCAGTTCGTCGCGGGACATGTCCCTGATGTCGACCCCGTCGAGCAGGATGCGGCCGCCGGTGACCTCGTAGAACCGCATGAGCAGGTTGACCAGTGTGGTCTTGCCCGCGCCGGTCGGGCCGACGATGGCGACGGTCCGGCCCGGTTCGACGTCGAGCGACAGGTCCTCGATCAACGGCTCCGCGGGGTGGTAGCGGAAGGCCGCCTTCTCGAAGGACACATGGCCGGCGGGCCGCCCGGCCTCCGGCCGGGCCGGCCCCGGCCCTGCCGGCGCCGGAGACTCCTCCTCCGCGTCCAGCAGGTCGAAGACCCGCTCGGCGGAGGCGACGCCCGACTGGAGGAGGTTGGCCATCGCGGCGACCTGGTTGATGGGGCCGTTGAACTCGTAGGAGTACTGCACGAAGGCCTGTACGTCGCCGATCGACAGCGACCCGGAGGCCACCCGCAGCCCGCCGGCGACGGCGATCAGCACATAGTTGAGGTTGCCGACGAATCCGAGCGCGGGCTGGATGAGGCCGGACATCACCTGGGCGCGCAGGCTCGACGCGTACAGCTGCTCGCCCAGCTCGTCGAACGTCTCCACGGCCTGCTTCCCGCGGCCGAAGGAGCGGACCTCCGCGTGGCCGGTGAACATCTCCTCGACGTGGGCGTTCAGCCGGCCCGTCACCGACCACTGCCGGACGAACTGCGGCTGGGCCCGCCTGCCGATGAGGGTCGCCACGTACACGGACAGCGGCACCGTCGCGAGGGCGACCAGGGCCAGCAGCGGCGAGATCCAGAACATCATCGCCAGGACGCCGGCGATGGTGAGCACCGCCCGCACCATCTGGCTGAAGGCCTGCTGCATGGTCTGCGTGATGTTGTCGATGTCGTTGGTGGTGCGGCTGAGCACCTCCCCGCGGGGCTGCTTGTCGAAGTACGACAGGGGCAGCCGCGACAGCTTCGTGCCCGCCTCCTCGCGCAGCCGGTGGCCGACGCGCTGCACGACGGTCATCGCCAGCCGCATCTGGAGCAGCGTCGTGGCGGAGGAGACGGCGACCAGGGCGAGCACGAGGGCCAGCACCTCCGCGACGGCCCCGAAGTCGACCCCGTCCGGGCCGGCGGCGCCGTCGACGACGAGGTCGGTGGCGTGGCCGAGGAGTTTGGGGGCGAGTACGGAGAGGGCGACGGCGGCCGCGCCGGCGGTGAGGACGCCGACGACCAGGGGGCGTTCCGGTGCGGTCATGCGCAGCAGCCGCAGTCCGGAGTCGCGGAAGTGGAGGGAGCGTTCCAGCGAGGGGGAGCCGATGCCCCCGGGGCCGCGCTGCTGCCCTGCCGGGCCGCGGCGCTCCGGTGTGGTGCCGCTCATGCGGCTTCCTCCTCGGTGAGCTGGGAGAGCACGATCTCCCGGTAGGTGGGGTTGTCCCGCATGAGTTCGTCGTGGGTGCCGGTGCCGGCGACGCTGCCCTTCTCCAGGACGATGATCCGGTCGGCGCCGCGGACGGTGGAAACGCGCTGGGCGACCATGACGACGGCGGCGTCGGCGGTCTCCTCGGCCAGGGCCCGGCGCAGTGCCGCGTCGGTGGCGTTGTCGAGGGCGGAGAAGGAGTCGTCGAAGAGGTAGACGTCGGGCCTGGCCGCCAGGACCCGGGCGATGGCGAGGCGCTGGCGCTGTCCTCCCGACAGGTTGGCGCCGCCCTGTGAGACGGGGGCGTCGAGGCCGTCGCCGAGCCGGCGTACGAAGTCCGCGGCCTGGGCGACCTCGAGGGCGTGCCAGAGCTCCTCCTCCGTCGCGTCCGGCTTCCCGTACCGCAGGTTGGAGGCGACGGTCCCGGAGAAGAGGTACGGCTTCTGGGCGACGAGTCCGACGGTGCGGGACAGCAGCGCCGGGTCGAGGTCCCGTACGTCCACCTCCCCGACCCGGACGTCGCCGCCGGTCGCGTCGAACAGCCGCGCGGCGAGGCCGAGCAGGGTCGTCTTGCCGCTGCCGGTGGAGCCGATGACGGCGGTGACCCGGCCGGGGCGGGCGGTGAGGTCCACGGATCTGAGGACGGGCTCCTCGGCGCCCGGGTAGCTGAAGTCGACGCCGCGCAGCCGCAGTTCGCCCCTTCCGCGCAGCCGGTGCACGGGGGCGACGGGCGGCAGGACGCTCGGCCGTGTGCCGAGGATCTCCTTGATGCGTTCCGCGCTGACCTCGGCGCGCGGCAGATGCATCATGAGGAACAGACCCATCATCACGGACATCAGGATCTGCGTCAGATAGCCGAGGAAGGCGACGATCGAGCCGGCCTGGAGGGAGCCCGAGTCGAGCCGGTGGCCGCCGGTCCAGATGACGGCGACGGTGGCGATCTCCCAGACGATCAGAACGGTCGGGAACATCAGGGTCTGCAGCCGGCCGGCCCGCAGTCCGGTCTCCAGGAGGGCGTCGTTGGCCTCGGCGAACCGGCGCTGCTCGTGCCGGTCCCGTACGAAGGCGCGGATGACACGGATGCCGGTGATCTGTTCCCGCATCACCCGGTTGACCACGTCGATCCGTTCCTGCATGGAGCGGAAGACCGGCGGCAGGCGGCGCACGATCAGTCCGACGGACAGCGCGAGCACCGGGACGAACAGCAGCAGGAGCATCGCGAGCGGCACGTCCTGGGACAGGGCCATGGCGATACCGCCCACGCACATCAGGGGCGAGGCGACCAGCATGGTCAGGATCAGCAGCGAGAACGTCTGCACCTGCTGCACGTCGTTGGTGGTGCGGGTGATCAGGGACGAGGCGCCGAAGCGCCCGATGTCGCGCACGGACAGGTCCTGGACATGGCCGAAGACGGTGGAGCGCAGGTCGCGGCCGATGCCCATCGCGATCCGGGCGGCGCAGTACACGGCGGCGCCGGCGGCGGCCACCTGGAGGACCGTGACGGCCAGCATCACGGCGCCGGTGCCGATGACGTGTCCGGTGTCGCCGCGCAGCACACCGTTGTTGATGATGTCGGCGTTGAGAGTGGGCAGGTAGAGGGTGGCCACGGACTGGATCAGCTGGAGGAGGACGACCAGCGCGATCAGCCGGCGGTAGGGGCCCAGGCGGGCGGTCAGCAGGCTCAGCAGCACGGCCGGCCCTCAGCTCGCGTAGGGGCGGACGGACTTGGCGGACCGCAGCGCCTCGGCCCACCAGGAGAGCTGGTCGAGCATGGTCTTGGCGGCGGCGTCGGGGGCGGCGGGGTCGCGGTGGTTGCCCTCGTCGTCGAAGTGGGCGCCCGCGTTGTGGAAGGACACCGTGTCGCGGACGGTGACGGCGTGCAGCTCGGCGAAGACCTGGCGCAGCTGCTCGACCGCGCGCAGGCCGCCGGAGATGCCGCCGTAGGAGACGAAGCCGACGGGCTTGGCCTGCCATTCGCCGAAGTGCCGGTCGATGACGTTCTTGAGGCCGGCGGGGAAGGAGTGGTTGTACTCGGGGGTGATGACGACGAAGGCGTCGGCCGCGGCCAGCTTCGGCGTGAGTTTGGCCAGCTCGGCCCGCACTTCGGGCGAGGGCGAGTAGGAGAGGGCGGTGGGGAGGTCCGCGTCGGCGAGGTCGACGACGTCGACGGCGAAGTCCTCGCGCCGAGCGGCACGGGAGAGGAACCAGTTGGCGACGGTGGGTCCGAAGCGGCCGTCGCGGTTGCTGCCGATGATGACGGCGAGCTTCAGCGGGGAGGGGCGGTCGGACGAGGTGTCAGGCGTGTTGATGTCCATGCGGAGCAGCCTGGTACCTCAAGTTTGGTTGAGGTCAAGCAGCTCCGGCGATCAATCGTGCGGACGGCCCGCGGGACACCGGGCCGAAGGAGGACCGGCGGCCTTGTCACCCGTTCGGCACGACGCGCCCGACCACTCCCCCAGGCGCCGCTCCACTGGCCGCGACCTGCGGCGATGCGGCCTGTCCAGAGCGACACGCGGTTTCGGCCGAGGGAAACTGATTAACCATCAGCAGGCGTGGCGGGCCGGGTGCCTCTTACCTCGGAGAAGACGAGACACGCACCACCCCTCGCTTCCGGAGGACCCATGCGCACCACCGCCCGCCTGCTGACCGGCATAGCGATGGGGCTCGCCACGACCGGGTTCACCGCCCATGGGGCGTACGCCGGAGACTTCGGAGAGCTCGAGGTGCACCCGTCGCCCGCCACCCCCGGCACGAAGATCACCGTGACCACCACGGCCTGCGGCAAGGACGGCCACGGCGTCGGCGACGCCAGGTCGCTGGGCGCCGGCGAGTTCAAGCTGTGGCCCGGCACGCACAAGGAGGTCACGGTGGGCCGGTTCACGGTCCCGGAGGACACCAGGCCGGGCACGTACGGCATCGAGGTGCGCTGCAAGAACGGCAAGAAGGCCACCGGCGACCTCGAGGTGCGTCACCGCGAGCCGAGCGGGCATGTCAGAACAGGCGTCGGCGGCAGCGTGGGCCCCGACACCACCCAGATCGCGGCGGGCGCGGCGGTACTCACCGCGGCCGCTGTGGGCGGAACGCTCCTTCTGCGCCGCCGGGCGAGCGGCGCGCAGAGAGGCTGACGGACCGGTACCCCAACCGTTCCACGTCCCGCCGGCTCCCCCGCTCCCGTCAGGCCTCGAGCCGACGGGGGCGGGGCGACGCTCCGGGGGTGCCGGCCGCGTCCGGCGGCCCCACGACCGAACCCCCCATGTCCCGTACGGACGGCCGGCCCGGGCGCCGCCCGGCCCGCATCCGGCCGCACCCGTGGCGAGCGAAGCCGGAGGACCGATGAGCGCTCAGGACAGCACCGGGCTCAGGGCCAAGGGCTGGGTCGTGGCCGCCGCCGTCTGCGCCGGGCTGTGGCTGGTCCACAACGGCATGAGCGACATCACCCCGCCCGTCCCCTCCGCCGCACAGGCCTTCGCCGCCGGCCCGAACCAGCACACGGACGCCGCCGCCGACCCGCTGCCGCCGTCGGAGCCGGTCCGGCTGCGCATTCCGCAGATCGACGTCGACGCCCCCGTCATGGGCCTCGGCCTCGCCCGCGACGGCAGCCTCGACGTCCCGCCGGCCACCGACCGCAACCTGGCCGGGTGGTACGAGGACGGGACCAGCCCGGGCGCCAAGGGCACGGCGATCGTGGCCGGCCATGTCGACAACGCACAAGGGCCCGCCGTCTTCTACAGCCTCGGCGCCCTGAAGAAGGGCCACCGGATCGAGGTGCTCCGCGCGGACGGCCGTACCGCGGTCTTCACGATCGACGCGATCGAGGTGTACAAGGCCGACGCCTTCCCGGACAAGAAGGTCTACGCGCCCGCCGACCGGGCCGAGCTCCGGGTGATCACCTGCGGCGGCGGCTTCTCGGAGAAGACCGGCTACCGGGGCAACGTGGTCGCCTACGGGCACCTCATCGGCGTCCGGGACGGCGACGCCCGAAAACAGTAGCCATGGACATAGTAGCCATGTACTGTTTCTCTCCATGAGCACAGCACCCAAGGGCCCCACGCCCGGCTACCTGGTCTGGCGTCTTTCCACGAAGTGGCGCGTCGCGGTCGATCGCGCGCTCGCTCCCCTGGGACTGACTCACGCGCAGTACACCCTGATCGCCTCGCTGCACGGCATGCGGCGGTCCGGGGACCGACCCAGCCAGCGGCAACTCGCCGACCACACGGGCCTGGAACCGCTCTACGTCTCCAAGCTGGCCCGCGCCCTCGAGTCGTCGGGACTCGTACACCGCACACCCGACCCCGCCGACACCAGGGCCGTACAGCTCTCGCTCACCCCCGCGGGGGAGGAGAAGGCCCGCCGCGCCGTCGCGGAGGTCCATACCCTGCTCGACCGGCTGCTGGCCCCGCTCGGCGGGCTCGACGCACCCCGCACCCAGGCGCTGACGCGTGAGCTGCGGATGCTGCTCGACACACCGCTCGACGCACCCCCCGACGCCATCGAGGACACGTCCACGACACCCGAGGAGTAACCATGTCGTCCACCACGCCGATCCTGCTCAACAGTCAGCTCATCGGCCGCGCCCACTACGCGGCCCGCGCCCTGCTCGACCGTGAGCTGAACCGCACCGGCACCACCTTCCACCAGTCGATGGCGCTGAACGCGACCGCCGCCGAGGGCGGCTTCGCAGAAACGAGCCGGATCGTGGAGCTGTTGACGGCCACCCTGAAGATCGACGGGACCACGGCCGGCGACACCGTGGCCGAGCTGCTGGCCACCGAGCTGCTCGAGCCGCTGGAGCCGCTGCCGGGCCAGGGCCCGCGGGTCGCGCTGACCGAGACCGGCCGCGCCGAGCAGAGCCGGCTGGCCGCGGTCGCCACGGAGTTCGGACCGCTGGTGTACGGAGGGATCCCGGAAGCGGACCTGGCCGTCGCGGGCCGGGTGCTGACCGAGGTCATCGCACGGGCGAACGCCGCGTACGAACGGACCGCCGACCGGTACTGACCCGCGTCACGCCGTCCACTGGTCGAAGCCGAGCTTCGCGACCAGCGAGAAGACGACGACGAGCAGCACCCCGCGGACGAACTCACTGCCCTTGCGGAGCGCCATCCGGGCCCCGAACATGCCGCCCGCCAGATTGAAGACGGCCATCAGCGCGGCCAGCTGCCACAGCACGGTGCCCTGGTAGGCGAACATCGCCAGCGCGCCGCCGTTCGTGCACACGTTCACGATCTTCGCCGTGGCGGACGCGGTCACCAGGTCCAGATGAAGCACCGCGGTGAGCGCCAGCACCAGGAACGTGCCGGTGCCGGGCCCGAAGAGACCGTCGTAGAAGCCGATACCGCCGCCGACGAGCACGATCGCCACGACGGTACGGGTACGGGTGACGCGGCGCTTGTCCGCGCCGGCCGCCGCGCCGAACGACGGGCGCAGCATCACGAACGCGGCAACGCCGAGCAGCACGACCATGATCACCGGGCGGAGCACGTCGCTGCTGATGCCCGCCGCGAAGAAGGCGCCGCCCATCGATCCCGCGAGCGCGGCGAGCCCGATCCGCACCGCGGTCTTCACCTGTACCGGCGCCTTGCGCACATAGGTGATCGCGGCACCCGACGTGCCGACGATGGCGACCGCCTTGTTCGTTCCGAGGACATGGGCGGCGGGCACCTGCGGCAGGCCGAGCAGCAACGCCGGCAGCAACAGCAGACCGCCGCCGCCCACGACGGCATCGATCCAGCCGGCTGCGGCGGCGGCGAGACAGAGGAAGACGAGCGTGGTCAGGGATATGTCGGGCACGGCGTGAGCCTATGGAGGGGGTGCGGGGTCAGTCCAACGATCAACGAAGTCTTGAGCGTGACATGAGGTTGGGCGGGGGGGGTGGCCGCTGCGCGGACTTGTCCCCCACCC
>NZ_JBSGZJ010000013.1:0-39327 GCF_053610925.1 Streptomyces sp. NPDC054847
GGGTGGGCGTGATCGCCCACCCGGCCACGGGTGTTCCTCAGGCGTGATGCCGTTTCTTGCCGCGGGCGGCGGTGTAGGCCATGTCGCCGAGGAAGACGATGACGATGGCAGCCGCGAGTTGCAGTGCGTGCCGGCCCCAGTCGATGCCGCTGGTCTCCGCGATGCCGAAACCACGTGCGACGGCGTTGCCGATGATGGCGCCGATGATGCCGAAGATGGTGGTCAGCCACAGCGGACTGTGCTGTTTGCCTGGGATGATCGCTTTCGCGAGCAGGCCCAGCACGAATCCCACGATGATCGCCCACAACCAGCCCATGGCTGCCTCCTTGTACGGCCCTGCGTGAGCAGTTACGTCGCCAGTCTCGGTCGGTGGGCCGTACGGCGCATGTCGGGGTCAGCCGTACGTGTGTCTGCGCACGCCGGGCACGCAGACGTCGGGCGGCCCCGCTCTCGAACGCGGCGCAGCCCAGGCGTACCGTGGAAGGTCGGAGCAGGGGAATTCCGCCGAACGTCCGGCGCGGGGAAATCGGGTGGTGGAGCACGATGCGGAAGCACGGTGGGACCGAGGTCTTCCGGATCACCGGAGCACGGCAGGGCCTCGCCGACGACGTGCGCGGCAGGCAGCGGCGCTATGTGATCTCGATGTCGATCAGGACGGTCGCCGTGATCCTCGCGGCGGTCCTGTGGAACGTGGAACGCCATGTGGCGATCGTGGCGCTGGCGCTCGGTGTACTGCTGCCGTACATCTCCGTCGTCATCGCCAACGCGGGGCGGGAGAACGCCCCTTCGCTCCCGTCGACCTTCGTCGAGCCCCCCGTCCGGCCGGCCGTCGAGGCCGGATCCGGGCAGCGTGCGGCGGAACCGGAGCCGGAGGCGGAGCCCTTCCAGGAGGACCGTCCGGGGGCCGGGCAGCGCTGATACGGGCGGTGTCCGGCGGGCTCGCGAAGCTCAAGAAAAGCTCAGATCAATCATGAAGTTCCGGTGCACCGCACCCTGTCCCCCGTGACATACTGCGTACGCGCTCCGCATCCCCCGTCGGAGCGACGGACCGACGCCGGGCAGCTCCCCCCGTGGCTGCTCGGCGTCGCCATGCTGGGACAATGATCCCGTGAATCCTCCGGTGAGTGGCGAAACCCCGATCTGTTCGGCCAAGGGCTGCCGTACCGGCGCCGTCTGGGTCCTCGCCTGGAACAATCCGAAGCTGCACACTCCGGACCGCCGCAAGACGTGGCTGGCATGCGACGAGCACCGCGAGCACCTGTCCCAGTTCCTCGGGGTGCGCGGTTTCCTGAAGGACGTCGTGACGCTGGAGGAGTGGGAGCGGGGTGCCGGGGCCGGGTCAGCCGCCGATGGCTGACATGGGCCGCTCCGGCTGAAGGAACGACGGGTCGTCGAGGCCGGATCCGGCCTTCTTGCCCCACATCGCCAGCCGCCAGATGCGGGCGATCTCCTCGTCGGGCGCCTCCGAGCGCAGCGCCGCCCGCAGGTCGGTCTCCTCGGTGGCGAAGAGGCAGGTACGCACCTGACCGTCGGCGGTGAGCCGGGTCCGGTCGCAGGCGCGGCAGAACGGCCGAGTGACGGAGGCGATGACGCCGACCCGGTGCGGCCCGCCGTCGACGATCCACCGCTCGGCAGGCGCGGAGCCGCGCGCGGCGTCGCCCTCCGGGGTGAGGGTGAAGCGCGTCCGCAGGGACTGGAGGATGTCCCCGGCGGTGATCATGCCGTCGCGCTTCCAGCCGTGCTGTGCGTCGAGCGGCATCTGCTCGATGAAACGCAGCTCGTATTCGTGTTCCACGGCCCAGGCGAGCAGGTCGGGAGCCTCGTCGTCGTTCATGCCGGGCATCAGGACGGCGTTGACCTTGACCGGGGTCAGGCCGGCGGCGCGGGCGGCTTCGAGGCCGTCGAGCACGTCGTGGTGGCGGTCGCGGCGGGTGAGGGTCTTGAAGACGTCGGGCCGCAGGGTGTCCAGGGAGACGTTGACCCGGTCGAGGCCGGCGGCCTCGAGGGCCGCGGCGGTGCGCTTGAGTCCTATGCCGTTGGTGGTGAGGGACATCTTGGGGCGGGGCTCGAGGGCGGCGCAGCGCTCGACGATGCCGACCAGTCCCGGACGCAGCAGCGGCTCACCGCCGGTGAAGCGCACCTCGGTGATCCCGAGGTCGGTGACGGCGATCCGGATCAGGCGGACGATTTCGTCGTCGGTGAGCAGATCGGGCTTGGCCAGCCACTGGAGGCCTTCTTCCGGCATGCAGTACGTACACCGCAGATTGCACCGGTCCGTCAGAGAAACGCGCAGGTCAGTGGCCACTCGGCCGTAGGTGTCGATGAGCACTGTGGGCCCCCTCCCCTATTCGCGGATCCGACGGTTTCGAGCCTACGCGACGGCGCCGACAATGCCAGAGGCCCGATTGGCACGAGGTACGGCACGGCCGCGTCGTAGGAGCCTACGACGCGGCCGCTGACATGCGTGTGTCGCTTTCCTCTCAGTGGGCGCCGATGCCGGTGAGGGACTTGACCTCGAGCTCGGCGTACTTGCCCTCGTCGGGCTTCTCCTTGGTCAGGATCGAGCCGAGCCAGCCGAGCAGGAAGCCCAGCGGGATGGAGATGAGACCCGGGTTGGACAGCGGGAACCAGGCGAAGTCCACGCTCGGGAACATCGCGGACGCGCTGCCGGAGACCACCGGCGAGAACAGCACCAGGAACACCGAGGAGGCGAGGCCTCCGTAGATGGACCACAGGGCGCCCTGGGTGGTGAACCTCTTCCAGAACAGGCTGTAGAGGATCGTGGGCAGGTTGGCCGAGGCGGCGACCGCGAAGGCGAGGGCGACGAGGCCGGCCACGTTCAGGTCGCGGGCGAGCGCGCCGAGGGCGATGGACACGATGCCGATGAAGACGGTCGCCCAGCGCGCGGCGCGGACCTCCTCCTTCTCCGTGGCCTGTCCCCTGCGGATGACGTTGGCGTAGATGTCGTGCGCGAACGACGACGAGGAGGCCAGCGTGAGTCCGGCGACGACGGCGAGGATGGTGGCGAAGGCGACGGCCGAGATCACGGCGAGCAGGATCGCGCCCCAGGCGGAGTCGACGCCGCCGATGTGCAGGGCGAGCAGCGGGGCAGCGGTGTTGCCCGCCGGGTTGGACGCCTTGATCTCCGCGGGCCCGACAATCGCGGCGGCGCCGAAGCCGAGCGCGATGGTCATCAGGTAGAACGCGCCGATGATGCCGATGGCCCAGTTGACGGACTTACGCGCGGCCTTGGCGGTGGGCACGGTGTAGAAGCGGATCAGGATGTGCGGGAGTCCCGCGGTGCCGAGGACGAGCGCGATGCCGAGGGAGATGAAGTCGAGCTTCGTCATACCGTCGACGCCGTACTTGAGGCCGGGCTCGAGGAAGGCGTCGGGGTTGCCCTTCTGGCCGACCTCGCTGTTCTTCGCCGCCTCTCCGAGCAGGTCGGAGATGTTGAAGTTGAACTTCCACAGCACCAGGAACGTGATGAGCAGGGTGCCCGCGATCAGCAGGACGGCCTTGACCATCTGCACCCAGGTGGTGCCCTTCATCCCGCCGATGGTCACATAGACGATCATCAGCAGACCGACGAGGGCGACGATCGCGATCTTTCCGCCGTCGCTGGTGATGCCGAGCAGCAGCGAGACGAGGATGCCCGCGCCCGCCATCTGCGCGAGCAGGTAGAAGATCGAGACGACGATGGTGGAGACGCCGGCGGCGGTACGGACCGGGCGCTGGCGCATCCGGTAGGCGAGGACGTCGCCCATCGTGTAGCGGCCGGAGTTGCGCAGCGGCTCGGCGACAAGCAGCAGGGCGACGAGCCAGGCGACCAGGAAGCCGATCGAGTAGAGGAAGCCGTCGTAGCCGAAGAGGGCGATGGCGCCGGCGATGCCGAGGAACGAGGCGGCCGACATGTAGTCGCCCGAGATGGCGAGGCCGTTCTGGAAGCCGGTGAACTGGCGTCCGCCCGCGTAGAAGTCGGTGGCGTCCTTGGTCTGCCGCCCGGCCCAGACGGTGATGAACAGCGTTCCGACGACGAAGGCCGCGAAGAGCGTGATGATCAGCGGCCGGTGCTCGGTCGTGGCGCTCGAGGCCGCGAGGTGCAGGGCGGGGCTCATGCGTCGGCCTCCATACGGGACTTGATGGCCTCGGCCTTCGGGTCGAGCTTCGCGGCGGCGTGCCGGGAGTAGAACCAGGCGATGAGGAACGTGGTCAGGAACTGCGCGAGGCCGAAGACGAGAGCGACGTTGATGTTGCCGAAGAGCTTCGTGCCCATGAAGCCGCCGGCGTAGTTCGAGAGCAGGACGTAGAGCAGGTACCAGGCGATGAACGCGATGGTCAGGGGGAAGGCGAAGGAACGGTATGTGCGGCGCAGTTCGCCGAATTCCGTACTCTGCTGCACCTGCACGAACGACTCTGTCGTGGGCTGGGCGGTGCTGGTCTGCTTATCGCGCTCGGGCGGCGGTGCCTCGGTGGTCACGGAATCTCCTCGCGACGCGGGTGCGGTGGGGATGGACTCGGGGATGTCACTGGCAGGGGCGGTTCGATGTTGCTCCACTCCCTGACAACGGCACGGAGCACGCGCCGCACTGGTTCAGCCCCGGTCTTTTTCTTCTGCACTTCCTTCGCGAACTCATTGAATCCGGACCTTGATCAGCGATAGCTTCACTCGTCATGTACCCGCCCATTCGCACAGGGGTGTCTGGGCGGTTGTCACGGATGATGTGGAGAACCCATGGCTCATCTGGGATCCAGACGGCGCCGCGCCCTCGCGCTGCCCGCCGGTCTGGCGCTCACGGCCTCGCTCGGCTTCCTGCCCGCGGGGGCCGCTACGGCGGCGCCGGTCGACGACGTACCTGCCGCGGTCCAGGCGGACGGACCCAAGCTGTCGTACGTCGTGAACGTGAAGGGCGGTCACGGCACCGCGGAGTCGGTCAAGAAGGCCATAGCCAAGGCCGGCGGAACGGTGGTGATGGCCTACGACCAGATAGGCGTCATCGTCGTCCACTCGCAGAACCCGGACTTCGCCACGACCATCCGCGGTGTGCGGGGCGTGGCGTCGGCCGGTGCCACGCGCACCGCGCCTCTGGCGCCGTCGGCCGACATGGCCATCGAGTCGGAGCGTCCGCTCACCGCCGACGAGGCGAAGGCCTCCGCCGCGGTGGCGTCCTCCGGCCAGGACCCGCTGGAGCCCCTGCAGTGGGACCTCCCGGCCATCAAGGCCGACAAGGCGCACGAGAAGACGCTCGGCAGTGACAAGGTCACGGTCGCGGTCATCGACACGGGTGTCGACGACACCCACCCGGACCTCGCGCCGAACTTCGACCGCGAGGCGTCCGTCAGCTGCGTGGGCGGCGTGCCGAACACGGCGGACGGCGCCTGGCGTCCGGGTCCGACCGAGTCCGACCACGGCACCCATGTCGCGGGCACGATCGCCGCCGCGAAGAACGGCGTCGGCGTCACCGGCGTCGCGCCGGGCGTGAAGGTCTCCGGCATCAAAGTCTCGCAGCCCGACGGCTTCTTCTACACCGAGGCCGTCGTCTGCGGCTTCGTGTGGGCGGCGGAGCACGGCGTCGACGTGACCAACAACAGCTACTACACGGACCCGTGGCTGTTCAACTGCAAGAACGACGCGGACCAGAAGGCCCTTGTCGAGGCGGTCTCCCGTGCCACCCGCTACGCGGAGGGCAAGGGCGCGGTGAACGTCGCCGCGGCCGGCAACTCCCGCATGGACCTGGCGGCGGACGAGCTCACCGACACCACGAGCCCGAACGACACCACCCCGGTCGAGCGGGTCATCAACCCGCGCGAGTGCCTCGACATCCCGACGCAGATCCCGGGCGTCGTCACGGTGTCCGCGCTGGGTGCGAAGGGCCTCAAGGCCTCGTACTCCAACTACGGCAACGGCGTGGTCGACATCTCCGCCCCCGGCGGCGACTCGACGCGCTACCAGGCGCCGGACGCGCCGGCGGTCGACGGCCGGATCCTCTCCACGGTTCCGGGCGGCTACGGCTACAAGGCCGGTACGTCGATGGCCTCCCCGCACGTCGCGGGCGTGGCGGCGCTGATCAAGTCGACCCACCCGTACGCACCGCCGGCCCTGGTCAAGGGTCTGCTGTACGCGCAGGCTGACGACACGGCGTGCACCAACCCGTACGACATCGACGGCAACGGCACCGTCGACGCGGTCTGCGAGGGCAGCGAGCGCGACAACGGCTTCTACGGCACGGGCGTCACCGACGCTCTGGACGCGGTCCGCCGCTAGCGGCTTCATGCGAGGGGCCCGGTGCGCGATCCGCACCGGGCCCCTTGCGTTGTGGCGCCGGTGCCATAGTGGGTGCATGACCCACTCACCCTCCGATTTCCCGTCCAGCGGTACCGCCCAGGCATGGGCGGCTCTGGGCGGTGACCCGGCTCTGCTCGGCCGTGTCGTCCACAGGGGTGGCGGCTCGCTGCCGTCCCGGCTGCCGGTCATGGAGCTGGCCCGCGCCACCGTCGGGGTCTGCTCCCTCGCCGCCGCCGAGCTGGCCGCGCGGCGCGGCGGCGGGCCCGTCCCCTCCGTGACCGTCGAGGACGGTGCGGTGACGACGGCGTTCCTCAGTGACAGGCTGGTGCGGGTGGACGGCGTGGCGCCGGCCACGTTCGCACCGCTGTCCCGGTTCTGGCCCGCGGCGGACGGGTGGGTGCGTACGCACGCCAACTACCCGCATCACCGGGCACGGTTGCTCGCCACGCTGTCCCTGCCCGAGGACGCCGGAGTGGAGGCCGCCGCCGGCGCGATCGGCGAACGCCGCGCCGTGGACGTCGAGGAGAGCGTGTACGCGGAGGGCGGCCTGGCCGTGGCCATGCGCGGCGGGAACGAATGGGCGGAGCACCCGCAGGGGGCGGCCACCGCCGGGCGGCCCCTGCTGCGGGTGGAGCGGCTCGGCGACGACTGCCCGCCGCGGGCCGCGAACGGCGGGGCCTCCCCGCCCTGTTCGGGACTGCGCGTGCTCGACCTGACCCGGGTGCTGGCCGGCCCGGTCGCCACGCGGACGCTCGCGCTGCTGGGCGCAGACGTGCTGAGGATCGACTCCCCGCATCTGCCGGAGAGTCAGGACGCCCACGACGACACCGGGACGGGAAAACGGTCCACCCGGCTCGACCTGGCCGCGGTCGCGGACCGTGCCGTGTTCGAGGAACTGCTGACCCTGGCCGACGTGGTGGTGACCGGCTACCGGCCGGGTGCCCTCGACCGGTTCGGCCTCTCCCCGCAGGCGCTGGCCGAGCGCCGTCCGGGCCTGGTGGTGGCCCGGCTGTCGGCCTGGGGCGGGTACGGGCCGTGGGCAGAGCGGCGTGGTTTCGACAGCCTGGTCCAGGCGGCGACCGGCATCGCCGCCACGGAGGGCGACGAAGGCCGCCCGGGCACCCTGCCCGCCCAGGCCCTCGACCACGGAACCGGGTATCTGCTGGCCGCCGGGGTGCTGCGCTCGCTGACCGGACAGCACTTCGCGGGCGGAACCCGCCTGGTGGAGGCCGCTCTCACACAGACGGCGGCCTGGCTGACCGGGGGTCTCGTCAAGGCACCCGACGGGGACCCGGCGTACGACGCCGACCGGTGGCTCACCGAGAGGGACAGCCCCATGGGCCGTCTGCGTCACGCCGTTCCGGCGGTCGGCTACGAGGGCGGGCCGGCCGACTGGGCCCGCCCGCCCGGGATCTGGGGCACGGACGCGCCGAAGTGGGCAGACGCCACCGCTTGACGGCCGTCCCCCGTGTCCGGCGGCGTAGGTCCGCGCGTGTGCGCGGGACGCGACCCGTCTCCACCGCGGTGGGTAGGCCGTCCGCACCACGGGCATGCACCGATGACCGGCGCGGCACGGATCGCGGACCGTACGATCCGGTGGCCGGTGGATTCACGGGGAGGAACCGCAGTGCAGGGGTTGGAAGCCGTCGTCTTACGACTGGCCGGGACGCTGGCCGTGACCGTCGTGAAATCGCTGATCGCCGCACGCCCGGGGGCCGGCCTGGTGACGGGCCGCAGGGCCGCGCCGCTTCCCCGGCCGGACCCCGCCCCGGTGGCGAGGAAACTCGCGGGCCGGCTCTCGAACCCGTACACCGACCTGCCCGACCACGAGCGCGAGGCCGCCGTCGAGGCGGTACGGGACACCGTCCAGGCCGCCGGTACGGTCAGTCCCGACCGGCTGTTCGCACTGGACCTCGACCCGGAGCGACTGTTCCGTACGCTGCGGGACCCCGCGGCCGGCCTGGCCGAGCGGGGCGTGGAACTCTACGACGAACTGCTGCGGCTGTGCTGCGCGCACATGGTCGAGAACCTGACCGCCGACCAGTCGTTCATGGCACGGGCGGCGGTGGAGCAGACCCGCAGGGCGGGCCGCACCGAAGCACTCGTCGAGGACGTCAGGGACCGGCTCGGCCCGCGTCCGGAGGCGGTCGCCCTCGGCTTCGAGGGGCGGTACGCGGACTACGTGGCAGAGACCCACGGGCGTCTGGAGCTGTTCGGGCTGACGCTCGGCAGATCGGGGAGCGAGTGGCCGCTGGACACGGCGTACATCTCCCTGGCGGTCAGCGGCGACGGGCCCCACCAGGAGGGTTTCGGCCTGCCGCGGACCGGACAGGTCGCCGTGAAGGCGGAGCAGATCCTGTCCTCTGCCGACCGGCTCGTCCTGCGCGGTCCTGCCGGGTCCGGCAAGAGCACCCTGGTGCAGTGGCTCGCGCTGAACGCCGCCCGCCGCAGTTTCGGCAAGGACCTGGAGGACTGGAACCGGTGCGTTCCCTTCCTGTTACGGCTGCGGGCCTTCACGTCGTCCGACACGCTGCCGATGCCGGACGCCTTCCTGCGGGCGGCGGGGGTCCCGCTGCACGGTGAGGCGCCCGCCGGCTGGACGGAGAAGCTGCTGACGGACGGCCGGGCGCTGATCCTGGTCGATGGAGTGGACGAGATCCCCTCACGGCAGCGGCACCGCACGGAGAACTGGCTGAAGTCGCTGATCGCCGCCTACCCGGACGCCCGGTACGTGGTGACGACCCGGCCGTCGGCCGTCCCGGAGGACTGGCTGTCCCGCCAGGGATTCGTCGGGCACTCCCTGCTGCCGATGGAGCGCGACGACATCCGCTCGTTCATCGGTCACTGGCACGAGGCCGCCCGCCAGGAGTGCCTGTCCCAGACCGAACGCGCCCAGCTCGACACCTACGAGACGTCCCTGCGCAAGGCCGTCTCCACCCGCCGCGATCTGGGGCGGCTGGCCACCAACCCGCTGATGTGCGCCCTGCTGTGCGCGCTGAACCGGGACCGCAGGATGCAACTGCCGCGCGCCCGCAAGGAGCTGTACGACGCCGCGCTGGACATGCTGCTGGTGCGGCGGGACACCGAGCGGGAGATCGTCGGTGTGGAGGGCGTCGATCTGACGCGTGAGGAGCAGACCGCGCTGCTTCAGCGGCTGGCGTACTGGCTCATCCGCAACGGTCAGGTGGAGGCCGAGCGTGCCGAGGCGGTGGAGATGGTGGCCGAGTGGCTGGCCGCCATGCCGCAGGTGCAGGGCAGCCCGGAGCAGGTGTTCTCCCACCTGCTCATCAGGAGCGGTCTGCTGCGTGAACCACGCCCGGGTGCGGTGGACTTCGTGCACCGGACGTTCCAGGACTATCTGGGCGCCAAGGCCGCGGTGGAGGCCCGCGACTTCGGGGTCCTTGTGCAGAACGCGCACGACGACCAGTGGGACGACGTGGTGCAGATGGCCGTCGGTCACGCCCGCGTCGAGGAACGGGCCCGGCTGCTGCGGCACCTGCTGCGCCGCGCCGACCGGGCACAGCGCCACCGGCACCGTCTGGTGCTGCTCGCCGCGGCCTGTCTGGAGCACGCCCCGGAGCTGGACCCGGAGATCCGCGCGACGGTTCAGTCGCGCACGCAGGAGCTGCTGCCCCCGCGCACCCAGGAGGACGCGGCGCGGCTCGCCAAGGTCGGCGAACTGGTGCTGGAGCTGCTGCCCGGGCCGGAGGACCTGGAGGAGTACACGGCGGCGGCCGTGGTGCGCACGGCGGCCCTGATCAAAGGGGACGCCGCGTTCGAGGTGGCCGCGCGGTTCCGGGAGGACGCCCGGCTGTCCGTGGCGTTCCAGGTGTCGACGGCGTGGGGTTCGTTCGACACCGAGTCGTACGCCAGGGACGTGCTGGCGGCCGGGGCGTGGAACACCTCGTACCTGCACGTCCAGACGCCCGAACAGCTCCACGCCCTGCGCCACATACCCAAGGCCCGGCGCCTGCATGTGGCGGGCGACCACCACGACCTCACTCCGCTGCTCGCGGTGGAGGACCCGGAGTGGCTCTTTCTTTACGAGAACGGCGTGGTGGACGATCTCACGCCGCTCGCGTCGCTCCGGCGGCTCAAGGATGTCGGTCTGAGCCGGTGCCCCGAACTGCGCGACCTGCGGCCGCTGGCGCGACCGGGACTCGAGCGGCTCTCGCTCTGGGAAGTTCATCCGGAGGTCTCGATCGAGCCCTTGCGGGACATGCCCGACCTGCGCAGCGTGAACCTCTCCCAGCCGCTGCTCATCGAGAGCCTCGCGGAACTGCCGGTAGGACCGGGCCTCGTCCACCTCGGGCTCCACCACCAGACCCGTTACGTGAGCCTGGAGGGCATCGAGCGGTGGCCGTTGCTGGAGGGGCTGACGATCGCGGGCCAGTCGCAGCTGCGTCAACTGTCGCGCCTGCCGCTGCCACCGTCGCTGACGAGTCTGAGCCTGTACGAGGTCGACCCCCTCGACCCGCGTCCGCTCCTCCGCCACTCCACGCTGCGGCACCTGCACCTCTGGCGGTGCGAACTGCCGTACGGCCTCACCGCGCTGCGCGAGCTGCCCGCGCTCACTTCCCTGGAGCTCTGGCAGTGCTCACCGTCCGGAGCGCCCGTCGACATCGGACCGCTCGTCGCGATGCCCGAACTGAAGATCACGGTCAGCGACGACACCCCGGTCGTCGGCGTCGACCGCTTCCCGCCCGACCGCGTCGAGGTGAAGCGCGTAAGGACCTGACAACGCCTCAGACGCCGACCGCGTCGAGCGACGAACCGGCGGCATACGTCACCGCCATGGCGAGGGCCCCGCCGCATACGTTGCGCAGGACGGCGGGCCCGGCCGCGGCGGCGCCCAGCCGGGCGCTCCACCAGCCGGTCAGCGCCAGCGCCGCGAGCACCGAGAGGACCGTGACGAACAGGCGGGCCGACGCCGGAGGAAGCACGATGGCCAGCAGCGGCAGCAGCGCACCGGCCGTGAACGCCAGGAAGCTGGCGCCCGCCGCGTGCCAGGGGCTGACCAGCTGGTCGGGGTCGATGCCGAGTTCCACCCGCGCGTGCGCGCGCAGCGCGTCACGTTCGGTGAGCTGCACGGCGGCCTCCCTGGCCACCTCCTCCGACAGACCGCGGTCCGCCAGCATGCGTGTCAGCTCGTCCAGTTCGGCCTCCGGCTGCTCCTTCAGCTCCCGCTTCTCCACCGCCAGCGCGGCCATCTCCGAGTCGCGCTGCGTGGAGACGGACACGTACTCGCCTGCCGCCATCGACATCGAACCGGCGAGCAGTCCGGCGAGGCCGGCGGTGAGCAGCGCCGGCCGCGAGTCCGTCGCACCGGCAACACCCACGACGAGGCCCGCCGTCGAGACGATGCCGTCGTTCGCGCCGAGGACGGCGGCGCGCAGCCAGTTGAGGCGCGTGCCGAGTCCACCTGAGTGCGCCTCGTCCTGTTGTTCGCCGCCGGTCGCTTCACTCATCCGGGGAGCGTCTCACGCAAGGAAGTTGGGAACGAGGAGCCACACCCCTGCCTTCGGGCGGTGGGGGCGGGACAGGGCTGTCGGTGCCTGCCCGTATTCTCTGTGACCATGCTCGACGACCGTAGGACCGCAGCGACGACGTGGCCGGCCGCGTACCCACAGGGGTACGCGGTCGTCGACGTGGAGACCACCGGCCTCGCCCGTGACGACCGGATAGTGTCGGCTGCCGTCTACCGCCTCGACACCCATGGCAACGTCGAGGACCACTGGTACACGCTCGTCAATCCGGAGCGCGACCCCGGACCGGTGTGGATCCACGGTCTGACGAGCGAGGCGCTCGAAGGCGCCCCGCTGTTCGGGGACATCGCCGGCGAGCTCTCCGCGCGGCTCGACGGCCGGGTCCTGGTCGCGCACAACGCCACCTTCGACTGGTCCATGATCGCCAGGGAGTACGCGCGTGCGCGGGGCGCGGCGCCGACCCGGCAGCGGCTGTGCACCATCGCGCTCGCCAAGGAGCTGCGGCTCCCGCTGCCCAACCACAAGCTCGAGTCGCTGGCCGCGCACTACGGGGTCGTGCAGCAGCGTGCCCACCACGCCCTGGACGACGCCCGCGTGCTCGCGGAGGCGTTCCGGCCGAGCCTGCACACCGCGGCCCGCGACGGTGTGCGGCTGCCGCTTCTCGAGTGCCGGCCGCTGACCGAGTGGTCGGACGCCCCCGCGGCCCCGCGCGTCGGCTATCAGCCGTCGTACGGGCACAACAGCTGGCGGCCGTCGCGCAAGCGGCCGCCGTGCCCGTACCCCAACCCGGGGAGGTACGAGCCGGGCGGGCAGCTGGTGCAGGGGATGCGGGTCGCCTTCTCCGGCGACACCTCCGTGGAGCGTGAACTGCTCGAGGACCGGGCCGTGGAGGCGGGCCTGCACGTCGCCACGAGTGTGTCCCGGCTCACGAGTCTGCTGGTGACGAACGACCCGGACGCGGCGACGTCCAAGACCGTCAAGGCCGCCTCGTACGGCACGCCGGTCGTCGACGAGGGCGCCTTCACCCAGCTGCTGCGGGATGTCGCCCCCGCGCCGGACGCGTAGATCCGGACGGACACCCGCATCGGAGTGAAACGGGCGCGACTCGCCCGGCGCCCGCTCGCCCGGGGCGGCGAAGCGTTTCACCCTGTGGCGCATGGCACGTTGCGAGGTTTGCGGAAACGACTACGGCATGTCCTTCGAGGTGCACGCGCAGGGCGCGGTGCACGTCTTCGACTGCTTCTCCTGCGCCATCCACCGCATGGCGCCCATCTGTGAGCACTGCCGGGTGCAGATCATCGGTCAGGGCGTCGAGGTCGAGGGCCACTGGTACTGCGGCGCCCACTGCGCACGCGCCGAGGGGAGGGCCGGCATCGTCGACAGGGTGTGACCTGCGCCCGGCCGGGACACGGGCGGGGACCCACCGTCCGTGGCCCCGCGCCGAGCAGGTACGGTCGAAGCCGTGTACCGCTTCCTGTTGACCCGGCAGTGGGTGATCCTCACCCTCATCGGCCTCGTTCTCATCCCCACGATGATCGAGCTGGGCTTCTGGCAGCTGCACCGGCACGAGCGCAGGGTCGAGCAGAACGCCTTGATCGCACGGAACCTCGAGGCGAAGCCGGTTCCGATGGAGGAGCTCACTTCCCCCGGGCACACCGTCCCGCGCTCCGACTACTGGCGGCGGATCACCGCGACCGGCACGTTCGACACCGACCACGAGATGGTCGTCCGCCGCCGCACGAACGCCGACGACCGTGTCGGCTTCCACGTACTGACCCCGCTGGTGCTGGCCGACGGCCGTGCCGTTCTCGTCAACCGCGGCTGGGTCCCCGCCGCCGCCGACCAGAAGGCCTTCCCCGAGGTGCCTGCCGCGCCCGGGGGCACCGTGACCGTCACCGGCCGGCTGAAGGCCGACGAGACGACCGGCGCCAGCGGCATCAGGGACCTGAAGGGCCTGCCGCCCCGCCAGGTGATGCTGATCAACAGCGAGCAGCAGGCGCAGCTGCTGGACCGGCAGGTGCTCGGCGGATATCTGGAGCAGACGGCGCCGAAGCCCGCGGGCGGCAGCCCCGAGACGATCCCGGACCCGGACCACGACTCCATCGGCGCCCACATGGCGTACGCCGTGCAGTGGTGGCTGTTCGCCGCGGCGGTGCCCGTCGGCTGGATGATTCTCGTACGGCGGGAGAGGCGCGACCTGGCGGCGGCGGAGAAGACGACGCCCGAGCCCGCTCCTGCGGCTGCTTAGCGTGCTCTTCTGGCGGGAACACGCCAGAGCGTGACCCAACGTATCGAGGACTACGCCCTGATCGGCGATCTGCAGACCGCTGCACTGGTCGGCAAGGACGGCTCCATCGACTGGCTGTGCCTTCCCCGTTTCGACTCCGCCGCTTGCTTCGCCGCACTTCTCGGCGACGAGGAGAACGGTCATTGGCGGATCGCGCCCAAGGGCGCGGGCGCCTGCACCAGCCGCCGCTACGTCGGCGCGTCACTGGTGCTGGAATCTGTGTGGGAGACCCGTACCGGCAAGGTCCGGGTCCTCGACTTCATGCCGCAGCGTGACGAGGCGCCGGACGTCGTCCGCATCGTCGAGGGCCTCAGCGGCACGGTCGAGATGGCCGGCACACTGCGGCTGCGGTTCGACTACGGCTCCGTGGTGCCGTGGGTACGCCGCACGGACGGCCACCGGGTCGCCGTCGCGGGGCCCGACTCCGTCTGGCTGCGCAGCGAGCCGGAGGTCAAGACGTGGGGTCAGCACTTCAGCACCTGCTCGTCGTTCACGGTCGAGGAGGGCGAGAAGGTGGCCTTCGTCCTCACCTGGCACCCCTCGCACAAGCCGCGGCCCGCGCTCGTCGACCCGCACGAGGCCCTGGAGCACTGCCTCCAGGACTGGGAGACCTGGTCGTCGAAGTGCCGCTACCAAGGTCCCTACCGTGACGCCGTGCTGCGCTCCCTGATCACTCTCAAGGCGCTCACGTACGCCCCCACCGGAGGCATCGTCGCCGCACCCACGACGTCCCTGCCCGAAGACATCGGCGGTGTACGGAACTGGGACTACCGCTTCTGCTGGCTGCGCGACGCGACCCTCACCCTGAGCGCCATGGTGTCCGTCGGATACCTGGACGAGGCCGCGGCCTGGCGGGACTGGCTCCTGCGGGCGGTAGCCGGCGACCCGGCCGACCTTCAGATCATGTACGGACTGGCCGGTGAACGCCGCCTGCCCGAGATGGAGCTGGAGTGGCTCTCCGGCTACGCCGGCTCCGCGCCGGTCCGCGTCGGCAACGAGGCGCGGTGCCAACTGCAGATCGACGTCTACGGCGAGGTCATCGAGTCCCTCTACCTGGCCAGGCAGGCCGGTCTCGCACCCGAGCGACAGGCGTGGAACATCCAACTGAGCCTGCTCGGCTTCCTCGAGTCCAAATGGCGCGAGCCGGACGAGGGTCTGTGGGAGGTCCGGGGCCCGCGCCGTCACTTCGTCCACTCCAAGGTCATGGCATGGGTCGCCGCAGACCGCGCCGTGCGCACCCTCGAGGGCGAACCGTCGCTGCGCGGCGACGCGGCACGCTGGCGGGCCATGCGGGACGACATCCACCGCGAGGTCTGCGAGAAGGGCTTCGACCCGGTCCGTGGCACCTTCACCCAGTCGTACGGCTCCAAGGAACTCGACGCCGCGGTCCTGCTCATCCCGCGCGTCGGCTTCCTGCCTCCGGACGACCCCCGGGTCGTCGGCACGGTCGACGCCGTGTGGCAGGAGCTGGGCAGTGGACCGCTCGTACGCCGCTACACCCCGGACGCCACCCAGGTCGACGGGCTGCCGGGCCGCGAGGGCGCGTTCCTGGTCTGCTCCTTCTGGCTCGCCGACGCGCTGCGGATGACGGGCCGCGAGACGGAGGCCCGCGAACTGTTCGAGCGGCTGCTCGGCCTCTGCAACGACGTCGGCCTCCTCTCCGAGGAGCACGACCCGGCGACGGGACAGCACCTCGGCAACTTCCCGCAGGCGTTCAGCCACATCGGACTGGTGACCACGGCCCTCGCGCTCACGGGGCAGAGGACGGCAGGATAGGGCCATGGATCTTGGACTGAAGGACCGCGTCTACATCGTCACCGGCGCCTCGAGGGGCCTCGGCAACGCCTCCGCGCGGGCGCTCGTCGCCGACGGCGCGAAGGTCGTCCTCACCGGGCGTGACGAGAAGACGGTCACCGACGCCGCGGCCGCACTCGGTTCCGCCGCGGTGGGCGTCGCCTGCGACAACGCCGACCCCTCCGCCGCGGAACGCCTTGTCGCCGCCGCCCGCGCGCACTTCGGCCGTTTCGACGGCATCCTCGTCAGCGTCGGCGGCCCGGCGCCGGGCTTCGCCGCGGACAACACCGACGAGCAGTGGGCCGCCGCGTTCGAGTCGGTCTTCCTCGGCGCCGTCCGCATGGCGCGCACGGCCGCGGCCGAACTGAACGAAGGGGGTGTCATCGGTTTCGTGCTGTCCGGTTCCGTGCACGAACCCATCCCCGGCCTGACCATCTCCAACGGCCTCCGCCCGGGTCTCGCGGGCTTCGCCAAGTCCCTGGCGGACGAACTGGGCCCGCGCGGCATCCGCGTGGTGGGCCTGCTGCCCTCCCGCATCGACACGGACCGCGTCCGCGAACTCGACGCCCTGTCGGGCGACGCGGAGGCGGCACGCAGGGCCAACGAGGCGGCCATCCCGCTGCGGCGTTACGGCACCCCGGAGGAGTTCGGCCGCACGGCGGCGTTCCTGCTCTCGCCGGCGGCGTCCTATCTGACCGGCGTCATGCTCCCGATCGACGGCGGCGCGCGCCACGGCTTCTGACACGGCGTGCGTGTTCCCCACCGGCCCCTTCCCGGACGGGGTCACCCTCCCCGCCGGGCCCCTGCCCGTACAGGGTCTCCCTCCCCCACCGGCTGCGCGCCTCGATCGAGTCCGGTCCGTTTTCCGTCGGCGAGCCGGATGTCGCGCAGCGAAATCAGCCCGTCCGGGGGCACCTCGTAGGGGAAGGCCGAGGGCACCGCGCGAAGCGCGGCAAGGGGTCCGGGGGCTGCCCCGTCACGCGGCGGAGCCGCCGACCGTGCAGCGGGAAGGGGCGGGGACGGGAACCCGCGCGGGGCCCCGCCCCCACCGTCACGACACCCGCCGAGCCCGGTGTTTCGCCGCCCGCAGCCGTACCTCCGTCGGCAGCGCCTCGAGCCCTGCCGAGTCCCGGGCGTGCGCGACCGCCTCGTCCGCGAGCCGCGCGAGCGTACCGCCGGGCGAGGCGTCCGGATCCAGGTGCAGTGCCACCCGCGCCCGGGGCGCGGTCCGGCGGCCCGTCAGCAGGACGGACGCGCGGGAGACGCCTTCCAGCGCCGCCGCCTCGTCCTCCAGCGCACCCTGAAGCGCCCGGCCCCTCAGCAGCGCGCCTTCGCCATCGCCGCTGTCGACCAGGACCTCCGCCAGCCGTGCGCGCCGCAGTTGGGCGAAGAACCACCACAGAGCGAGGATCAGCAGCAGCGCCAGCACCGCGATGACGACCGGCCACCACCAGCCCTCGTCGCGCCAGCGCGTCCGGTCGGCGTCACTCAGCAGTACGTCCTGCCCTCCGTCGTAGGGCCACCACGAGGGGACGGAGAGGCCCGTGCCCGCCACGAGGACCGCACCGCCGACGCACAGCAGGACGAGCCCGGCGAGGCCGAGGAAGACCCGGTTGACGGCTCGAAGCATCCCCTGCACCGTTCCTCACCTCTTCTTCGCGGGTGGTCTGCCGACGCGCACGGCCAGCTCCGGGGGCTTCGCGAGGCCGAGTTCCTCCAAGGCGTCGCCGAGCGCCTCGTCGAGGTCGGCGCGTACGTCGTCCAGGTCGCGGAAGTGCGCCCGCGCCCGTACCGACGCCCGGGACCGCCCCATCCGGACCTGTACCGACTGCACGCCGGAGACCTCCATGGCCCGGTCGCGGAGTACGAGGGCCGCGGCCTCCCTGTGCAGTCCTGCCCGCAGATCGGGCCGGTCCTGCCGCATCGGCAGCAGCGCGCGCAGCCCCGGCGTCACCGCGAGAAGGACCAGCCACAGGCCCAGCAGCATCGCCACGCCGGCCGCGGCGAGCACCGCGATCTCGTCCAGGCGCCATTCGGCGAGGTGGTCGGCCAGCCATCGCCGCCAGCGCATCGCGGGCCGGTCGGCCCGCACGGCGGCGACGTCGTAGAGCAGCAGCCCCGCGCCCGCGAGGACGACGAGGGCGAGCAGCCCGGCGGGCACCCGGCGCACCGACCAGAAGCGACCGGTCCTGCCGGCGTCGCCGTCATCGTCCGCCACAGGGTTGTACTCGGAGGCGGAGGCGGACTGGTCCATTTCGAGGACGGGCCGTGAGGAGCGCGCTTCCCGCTCCTGACGGGCCGGCTCTTCGGGGCCCGAGGGCCTGTCCGGTTCGGTCATCGGATCCTCCCCTGCGCCGTGCCGCGCGAGAGGGCGGAGTGCAGCCGCTCGACGTGCACCGCCACCTCGGGGACCTCCATCCCCGCCAACGCCTTTACCCGCTCGATGACCCGCCGACGCACCGCGCCGCACTGCGCGCCGATGTCGGTCGGGTACTCGAGCTCGAGGCTGACCCGCACCCTGGCCGTTTCGTGGTGCACGACGACCATGGCGTGCGGCGGCGCGCCGTCGTCCGGCACCCCGGGGAGCGCTTCACGTGCCGCCCTCGCGGCGATCTTCGCGACGACGCGGTCGGCGATCGTGGTCGACCCCCGGTCGGAGGGCGGCACCCGGCCCGCGGGTGCGTCACGACCGGAGGCGTCTGCCACCGCGACGGGGTCTGCCACGGCGCGTCACCGCCGCCCGTCGCCACGCTCGCGGCCCCGGATGAAATCGCCGAACTCGACGTCGCCCTCGAGGAACCGGCCGACCACGAAGCCGACCGCCCCCAGGGCGGCCACCAGCAGGAACGCCCCGAAGCCGCCGAAATATCCGGCGAACCCGAGTGCCATGCCGGCCATCAGTCCGACCACCGCCATGCTCATGTTGGGCTCCTCTACTGGATTCGAGGCTCCGGCTCGTCCTCTTCTTCGTCCGGCAGCTTCACGTCGCTGACGGCGATGTTCACCTCGACGACCTCGAGGCCTGTCATCCGCTCGACGGCGGCGACGACGTTCTCCCTGACCGCGCGGGCCACATCGGAGATGGATACGCCGTAGTCGATGACGATCTCCAGGTCGATCGCGGTCTGGACCTCGCCGACCTCGGCCTTCACTCCGCGGGTGACGCTGGACCTGCCGCCGCCCGGCACGCGGTCGCGCACCGCGCCGAAGGTGCGGGAGAGCCCGCCCCCCATCGTGTGCACGCCGAGAACGTCCTTCGCGGCGAGTCCGGCGATCTTCTCCACCACTCCGTCGGCGATGGTGGTACGGCCGCGGGACCCTGGATCCGGCAGTCGCCTGCCGCCTGCGCCCTTACGGGTCGCGTCGCTGGAGCCGGGCAGTTCGTTTCCGGATGTCGTGGGCAGACTGCGCCCAGGTGTTTCGGTCATCGCCTTGGTCCTTTCCGGGCGGGTGACGGCCCCGTTGCCCACATTAAGTGCCCTTGCCCACATTCGCGCCGGGGATGCGGCAGGCTGGAGGAATGACCACTCCGGATGCGGTTCTGCGGCGGGTACGCGGTGTGTTGGGTCTCGGCAGACTCGTCGCCCTCGGCGGTCCGGCGGACGGTGCGTGGCTGTCGGAAGCAGCCGCCGCCGCGGTCCTGCGCCGTGCGGCGGCCTCGGTGCCGGGGGCCGCCCTGAACGACGTCAGACTCTCCCTGGCGGACCCGGAGGCGGCGGAGTCCCCGACGGTGCCGACGCCACCGGCAGCACTGTGGCCCGGCCCGCTGCGCCTCGAGGCGGGGGTGTCCGTCTGGGATCTCACAGAGCCGCTGCCCGCGCTCACGGCGGCGTTGCGGTCGGTACTGCTCGACGCGGCGGCGGAGGCGCTGGGTCTCACGGTCACGGTCGTCGATCTGCGGGTCGACACTCTTCTGGACGCGGCCCCCGAAGGTCCTGCGTCGCCCGGCGCCCCGGCGGCCGTCGAGCCCTCCGACCCGGTGGGCACGGCCGTGGCCGCGACGGCGGGGGTGGCGCATCTGACGGGGACGCTGGGCGCGGCGGTCCATCACGCGCCGGACCATGTCCGGGTCGAACTCGCCACGGCGGAGGGGCACCGGGCGCTGGACGTGGCGCGGACCGTCCGGAGGGTGGTGGCGCCGGTGCTGGAGGACGATCGCGCGGTGACGATCGTGATCACGGCGACGGCCTGACCGCCGCGCGGGGCTCGTTCCCCGCCCCTTCCCGCTGTACCGATCCGCGGCTCCGCCGCGTCGGGAAGGGGGTGGGGAACGGACCGCGCAGCGGACCGGCTCAGTCCGCCAGGCCCGCCAAGTCACGCAGGCGCCGCCCCTGCGCCGCGCGTTCCGCCGCGCGCTGTTCGTCGTACGAGCGGCCGGCCGCTCCCCGCAGCAGTGCCTTCGTCTCGTTCACCGCGTCCCGGGGCGCGGCGAGCAGCGCCGCGGACAGGTCGCGTACCGCGGCGTCGAGTTCCTCGCCGGGGACGACGAGGTTGGCGAGGCCCGTGCGCTCGGCCTCTTCCGCGTGGACGAAACGGCCGGTCGCGCAGATCTCGAGTGCGCGGGCGTATCCGACGAGCGACACCAGGGGATGCGTGCCGGTGAGGTCGGGCACGAGACCGAGCGCGGTCTCGCGCATGGCGAACTGCACGTCCTGCGCGACGACCCTCAGGTCGCAGGCGAGGGCGAGCTGGAAGCCCGCTCCGATCGCATGGCCTTGCACGGCCGCGATGGAGATGATGTCGTTGCGGCGCCACCAGGTGAACGCCTCCTGGAACTCGGCGATGGACGCGTCGATCTCCGCGTCGGTGCCGCGTGCCAGGTCGATGAACGACGGCTCGCCGTCGAAGCCCTCCGGTGTGAAAGCCTGCCGGTCGAGGCCCGCGGAGAAGGACTTGCCTTCGCCGCGCAGCACGACGATCCGCACGCTGCCGGGGAGTGAACGTCCCGCCTGCGCCAACGCCCGCCACAGCGCGAAGTTCTGGGCGTTGCGCTTGTCCGGGTTCGTCAAGGTCACCGTGGCAACCGCGTCTTCGACGGTGAGCCGTACGCCGTCCTTGTCGAGTACGGGATCGAGCGAAGTCATGAGGCGCCTCCGGTTCGGTGCAGTCTGGCCTGGCCTTCGAGTCAAGAAGGTAAGCTACTGCACAGTAACCGCCTGGCCGGCCATAGGGCCGACCAAGTGGCCACTGTAGGTACCGATGAACCGGAGGAGCAGCCTCGTCGACGGGACTGTCAGGCCGAAGCGGCCTTCTTGCCTCGCGTCGCTCCGCCACGTCCCCGCAGGACGACTCCGGACTCGCTGAGCATCCGATGGACGAATCCGTAGGAGCGACCGGTCTCTTCGGCCAGCGCCCGGATGCTTGCACCGGAGTCGTACTTCTTCTTCAGGTCTGCCGCGAGCTTGTCGCGCGCGGCGCCGGTCACCCGGCTGCCCTTCTTCAGAGTCTCGGCCACCCGTGCCTCCTCATGGGAAGTGCGCTCTGGACTTCTCATGATCACCCCTCCCGGGCGTCCTGGCCACCCATTCGACAAGGTCAGTACGGAACGCTTTGCGGTGCGCTGCGAGGCCACCACGAACGGAATATCGCATTCCGATCCGTGCTTGATCCACGCATTCACGGCCGGATACGGAAAAGGCCAGCTCAGAGCGGGCAGGTGGAGAGGCGCTCAGCGGGGCCCGGGCAAAGGCGGTCCACCAGCCGCCACGCCGCAATACGAGACGCACTCACACAGATGATGGATCACTCGTAGGCCGAATGATCCATGCGGAGATCCATACGAAGATCGTAGAGGGGTGGATCGACGGATTCCGGCGCCGGACCGGAACCCGTCGCAGGGGGCCTCAGGCCAGGGCCACGAGGTCCGCGTAGTCCGCGCCCCACAGGTCCTCGACACCGTCCGGCAGCAGGATGATCCGCTCCGGCTCGAGCGCCTCGACCGCGCCCTCGTCGTGCGTGACGAGGATGACGGCGCCCTTGTAGGTGCGCAGCGCGCCGAGGATCTCCTCGCGACTGGCCGGGTCGAGGTTGTTGGTGGGCTCGTCGAGCAGCAGGACGTTGGCGGACGAGACGACCAGGGTGGCCAGCGCCAGCCGGGTCTTCTCGCCGCCGGAGAGCACCCCGGCCGGCTTGTCGACGTCGTCGCCGGAGAAGAGGAACGAGCCCAGCGTCTTGCGCACCTCGACCAGATCGAGGTCGGGCGCGGAGGAACGCATGTTCTCCAGGACCGTGCGGTCGGGGTCGAGGGTCTCGTGCTCCTGGGCGTAGTACCCGAGCTTCAGGCCGTGCCCCGGGGTGACCATGCCGGTGTCCGGCTTCTCCACGCCCGCGAGGAGCCGCAGCAGCGTGGTCTTGCCGGCGCCGTTGAGGCCCAGGATGACGACGCGCGAGCCCTTGTCGATGGCGAGGTCCACGTCGGTGAAGATCTCCAGGGACCCGTACGACTTGGACAGGCCCTCGGCGCTGAGCGGCGTCCTGCCGCAGGGCGCCGGCTCCGGGAAGCGGAGCTTGGCGACCTTGTCGGCCATGCGGACGTCCTCGAGACCGGCCAGCAGACGCTCGGCCCGGCGGGCCATGTTCTGCGCGGCGACGGTCTTGGTGGCCTTGGCGCGCATCTTGTCGGCCTGCGAGTTGAGCGCGGCGGCCTTCTTCTCGGCGTTCTGGCGCTCGCGCTTGCGGCGCTTCTCGTCCGCCTCGCGCTGCTGCTGGTACAGCTTCCAGCCCATGTTGTAGACGTCGATCTGCGAGCGGTTCGCGTCCAGGTAGAAGACCTTGTTGACGACCGTCTCCACGAGGTCGACGTCGTGGGAGATCACGATGAAGCCGCCGCGATAGGTCTTCAGGTAGTCGCGCAGCCAGACGATCGAGTCGGCGTCGAGGTGGTTGGTGGGCTCGTCGAGCAGGAGCGTGTCGGCGTCCGAGAACAGAATCCGGGCGAGTTCGACGCGGCGGCGCTGACCACCGGAGAGGGTATGAAGGGGCTGGCCGAGAACCCGGTCGGGCAGGCCCAGCGCGGCGGCGATGGTGGCGGCCTCGGCCTCCGCGGCGTAGCCGCCCTTGGTGAGGAACTCGGTCTCCTGGCGCTCGTACTGGCGCAGGGCCTTCTCACGGGTGCTGCCCTGGCCGGAGGCGATGCGCTCCTCGTTCTGCCGCATCTTACGGATCAGAGTGTCGAGGCCGCGGGCCGACAGGATGCGGTCGCGGGCGAGGACTTCGAGGTCGCCGGTGCGCGGGTCCTGCGGGAGGTAGCCCACCTCGCCGGAGCGGGTGATGGTGCCGCCCGCGGGGATGCCCTCACCCGCGAGGCACTTCGTGAGGGTCGTCTTGCCCGCTCCGTTGCGGCCGACGAGGCCGATGCGGTCGCCCTTGGCGATGCGGAAGGAAGCGGATTCGATGAGGACGCGCGCGCCTGCGCGCAGCTCGATACCGGATGCGGTGATCACGGGGGAAGACTCCAGGGCGGTATGGACGGCGGAAGGGACGGGCGGAGACGCTTCTACGCCGTCTAATGCACAAGGAGAATTGCCATACGGCCCAGTCTAACGGGACCGTGCAAGTGTTTTTCGCGGCCTGACGGCGGCCCGGGAGGAGCCGCGGCAGGGTGCGGGGGCCACGGCGTGGCCGGCCCTCGCCATGCCGGGGCGGCGGCCGACGCCCGCGCGGTCGGCCACGACACCGGTCCGGCCGCTCCACCGGCCCCGGGACATTCCGCCGCCGCGCGACACGTTCCGCTGAGGCCCGTTGTCAGTGGCGGATGCCAGACTGAGACGCAGATCACATCCGAGTCGTCGAGCAAGTGAGGGAGCGATCGGGATGGCTCAGTCGCCGAGCATCTGTCCGACCCTGTTGTACGCGGACGCCAAGGCCGCGATCAGACAGCTCACCGAGGCCTTCGGCTTCACCGAACACGCGGTGTACGAGAACGAGGACGGCGGCGTGGTCCATGCCGAGCTCACCTACGGCAACGGCATGGTGATGCTGGGCAGCAAGGGCACCGGTGGCGAGTTCGACAAGCTCATGGAGGGCGCCGGGCCGACGGGGGTCTTCGTCCACGTCGACGACGTCGACGCCCACCACGGCAGAGCCGTGGAGCACGGCGCCGACGTCGTGATGCCGCCCACCGACCAGGACTACGGCTCGCGGGACTACATGGTCCGCGATCTCGAGGGCCACATCTGGAGCTTCGGCACGTACACGCCGGGGGCGGCGGAGGGGGCCTCCTAGACCTCACCGCCCAGCGGTCGTGGCGTGCCGGGTCAGACGCCGCCGGTGTGCACCTGGAACGCGGCCCTGCGTACCGCCTTGGCCAGGGCCGGGTCCGGGTGCGCCGCCGCCAGGGCGACCAGGACCTGCACCGTACGGGGATGGCCACCTGCCCGGACCGCCTCGAGCAGCGCGGGGACCGTGCCCTGCACAGCGGAATCGAGATGGCGCAGCAGCAGTTGGGGCTCTCCGTGGTCCGCGACGGCCGCGGCGGTGTCCACCCACAGCCAGGTCGCTTCCTCCCGGGTGAGGACGTCGGCCGCGTCCTCCGGGTCCGCGCCCTCGTGCTCGGCGAGCCACAGCAATGCGTAAGGGCGAAGGGACGGTTCGGCGGCGGCCGCGCGGACCTCGCTCTCGGCGGGTGCGCCGACCACGCGCAGCGCCTCGAAGGCGAGGCCGCGCAGCAGCGCGTCTTCTCCGCGGGCGACGGTGAGCAGTTCTCCGACAGCACTCGACACGGTGCGCGCCGCGAGCCACGCGCGGTACTCGGCGCGGGCCGGGCCGGGGGTGAGGCGGGCGCAGCCACGGAGCATGTCCTCGGCGGACTGCTCGATGTTGCCGGCGGGGCTCTGGGCGGCGACGCAGATCTGCTCCAGCTTGACCCAGACCGCCCAGTTGCCGAGCGGGGTGAGGGTCGCCTCGCCTCCCTCGAGGGTCAGGGCGCCGACGGCGGACAGGCCTTCGAGCGCCCAGTCGAGGAGGGCGGCGACGGGGGCCTCATCGGCGCCGGACCCGGTCTGCGGTTCGGCCGGGGCGCCGTAGGGGACCTCGCAGCGTTCCTCGCGGAGTTCGGCGACGCGCTGCTGGAGCAGATCGAGCAGAGCGGGCGTGAGCACGGGGCCCGCCGACAGCTGAAGGAGGGAGAGCACCTGGGGCACCGCCTCGACCACCTCGGCGACCGCTGCCGGAGCGACGTCGCCCGGCGCCGGGTGGATCAGGGACCAGGCGTCGAAGAGGGCGACCCAGCCGCGCAGCACGGCCATGTCGTCGCGGTCCCAGGCACGCAGCCGCCAGCCGGGGCGGACCGTGTCGCCGTGCAGTTCGACGAGGCCGGCGAGACGGGCGCGGTCCCAGCCGGCCCGCACCTCGTCCATGCTCAGGCCCAGGGCGGCAGCGGCCCGTTCCTGGGCGCCGACCGCGAGCGGTGTGGCGCCGGGATCGCGGTCGGAGGCCGCCCAGCGGGCGATGCGGACGGCGTCGGCGAGGACAGCCCGCGCCTGACGCGCGAGCTCGGCGGGGGCGGGTGTGCCCTCCGGCGGCCGGGGCGCCGGACGGGTCCGCCGGGTCGTCACGGCCCGTCGCGCGGTGGCCAGTGACCGCGAGCGGACAAGACGGAGTCTGGAGTTGCGCGCCAATTGCTCATCAGGCTTTCGGGACGTCACGGGGTGCAGTCTTCCCGTTGACAGCCCGAAAGCCCAAACGGAACCCGGCGGGCGGCGCTTGACGGCCCTCCCGGGCGGGTCGTTCGCGGGTCACATGAGGGGCGTGAGGAAGCGCCGGAGGACCTCTTCGTACCCCTTCGGGTCGGCGTTCCACATGGCGGCGTGCGGTGCCTGCGCAACGGTGTGAAGGGTGACCAGGTCGGGGCGGCGGGCGGCGAGTTGGCGCGAGCCGCGCCAGGGCGCCAGGGTGTCGTCGGGACCGTGGAAGATCAGCGTCGGCACGGCCAGCGACTTCGGGTCGCCGGCTTCGGCGAGGCGGTCGCCGTGTGCTCCCGTGCGGCCCTGTGCGGCCCGGACCGCGAGCGGAAGCAGTGGGGCGGGGGTCCTGCGGGCGGCGGCCAGTGCCCGCACCGTCGCCTCCCATTCGAGGACCGGCGAGTCGAGGACGACGCCGCTGATCCGGTCCCGCAGACCGGAGTTGGCGGCGGCGTGGAGCGCCATCGAGGCGCCGACGGACCAGCCGTGGACGATGACGCGCTCGGCGCCGTAGCGCACGGCGTGGCGGACGGCGGCGTCGAGGTCACGCCACTCGGAGTCGCCGAGGTGGCCCAGCCCGTCCGGGGGCCGTGGGGCGCCGGAGTCTCCCCGGTAGGCGAGGGACAGCACCGGGAACTGAAGGGCGTGCAGGCAGCCCAGCACGTTCATGGTGTGTTCCCGGGTGGTGCCGAGCCCGTGCACGGCGATGACCCAGGTGGAGCGCGGGCCGGGCACGAACCAGGCGGGGAGCGCGCCGAGTTCGCCCGGGACGAGGACCTCGGAGTGTTCTATGCCGAGCGCGCCGGTGGGGTCTCCCCGGTGGACCTGCGGAGTGAGCCGCACCTTGGTGCCGGGCTCCAGTTCGCCTTCGGTGACGCGCACGAGGCGGCGCACGACCGTGTCCGCGTCGCGGGGGACGCCGCCGAGGACCTCTCCCACGACCGCGTGGACGCCGGACCCTTGCAGCCCGTACGTGCCCGGGCGCAGCGAGGCAAGGCTGCGGGTCAGGACGACGGCGCCGGGGGGTGTGCCGTGGACGGTGAGCCGAGGGTCGCCGGGCAGGGGCCTGTTGGCCGCCCGCAGGGCGGCGTGGCTCGCGTAGCGGCCGGCCGCGACTGCTGCCGCGCCGACTCCGATCAGGGTGGTGACGGCCGCTGCCGTCGCTGTAGCGGGGCGCACGTGTTCCAGTGTCGGGGCGGGTGCGGGAGGGGGCCAGTGGGCGGGGCCGCGCGTGTGGCCCCGTGGGCGTCGCTTGTTCCCCCACCCCGCCCCTTCCCGAGACCGGGGCTCCTCCCCCGACGCCTGGCGGCATGGGGCCCCCCACCAGCCCCGCGCCTCGAACGCAGGCGAGGCTGACGAAGTCGGCCCGACCGGCGAGGCGCGGTGGCTAGGCGGGGCGCTGGCCGTAGTCGTGGAGGTGGTGGGAGACCTCCGCGAGCTGGGACTCGGAGAGCAGCGTCGGGGTGCGGCCGGGGACGGAGGAGGCCGTCAGCCAGAGGCGGCACATCCACTCGAGCTGTGCCGTGCGGTCGTACGCCTCGGACAGGGTGGCGCCGTAGGTGACGGTCCCGTGGTTCTGGAGGAGGCAGGCCGTGCGGTCGCGCAGGGCGTGGAGCATGTTCCGGGCCAGTTCCTCCGTGCCGTACAGGGCGTAGCCCGCGACGCGGACCGGGCCGCCGAGAGCGGCGGTCATGTAGTGGACGGGCGGGAGCTCGGGGACGAGCGTGGAGACCGCTGTGGCGTGCACGGCGTGCGTGTGCACGACGGCGGCCGCGTCGGTGTGGCGGTGGACCGCGAGATGCAGCGGCAGCTCGCTGGTGGGCCGCAGGTCGCCGATGACCTGTCTGCCGTCGAGGTCGACGGCGACGGTGTCCCGCGGGGTGAGCCGGTCATAGGGCACTCCGCTCGGGGTGACGAGGATCAGTTCGCCCACCCGAACGGAGACATTGCCGGAGGTGCCCACCACGAGGCCTTCTGCTGCCGTTCTGCGGGCGGTGTCCACGAGCTCCCGCCATGCGCGTTCGACCGCGCTCTGCCGCGCCTCATCAGTCATGCCCGCGATCCTTTCAGGCGAGGCCGGCGGGCACGGGGACACGGAGGGTGTTCGAGTGGCTGCGGGGAGCGCCGCGGGGGTCCGAAAACGGACAAGCGGAATCGCCCGGCATCACTTGGGGACACCGCAGCGCCCGACCCAGTTCACCTTCCGTTCATCCAGGTTGCTTACGGTCCTCGCGTCAATGACGTCAAACGATTGCCTGGGTAAATGGAACACATCACGCTGCTGCTCGCGATTGTGATCGTGACAGCTCTCGTGTTCGATTTCACGAACGGTTTCCACGACACCGCCAACGCGATGGCGACGACCATCTCGACCGGCGCTCTGAAGCCCAAAACCGCGGTGGCCATGTCCGCCGTTCTGAACCTCGTCGGTGCTTTTCTCTCCGTGGAGGTCGCCAAGACGATCTCCAGTGGACTGGTCGACGAATCAGGCATCACACCTGAAGTCATCTTCGCGGCGCTCGTCGGCGCCATCCTGTGGAACCTGGCCACCTGGCTGGTGGGCCTGCCGTCCAGCTCGTCGCACGCCCTCATGGGCGGCCTGATCGGCGCCACGGTCGCCTCGGTCGGCTTCGGCGGCGTCAACGGCGGCGTGGTCGTCACCAAGGTCCTGATCCCGGCCGTCGCCGCGCCGCTCGTCGCCGGCCTCGCCGCGATGCTGGCGGCCCGGCTGACGTACAAGATCGGCAAGAAGACGGACCCGAAGGCCACGGCGAAGGGCTACCGCGCCGGGCAGATCGCCTCCGCGGGCCTGGTCTCCCTGGCGCACGGCACCAACGACGCCCAGAAGACGATGGGCATCATCACGCTGGCCCTCGTGGCCGGCAACGTGGTCGCCCCCGGTTCCAACCCTCCGATGTGGGTCATCGTCTCCGCCGGTGTGGCCATCGCGCTCGGCACCTACCTCGGCGGCTGGCGCATCATCCGCACCATGGGCAAGGGCCTCACCGACCTCCAGCCGCAGCAGGGCTTCGCCGCCCAGACCAGCGCGGCCAGCGTGATCCTCGCCTCCTCCAACCTCGGCTTCTCCCTGTCGACGACGCACTCGTGCTCCGGTGCCGTCATGGGTGCCGGGCTCGGCCGCAAGGGCGGTGTGGTCCGCTGGTCCACCGCCACCCGGATGTTCGTGGCCTGGGGTCTGACCCTGCCGGCCGCCGGTCTCGTCGCGGCGGCTTCCGAGTACGTCACCAAGCAGGGTGACTGGGGTGTCGCGGCCGTCGCCGTCTTCCTCGTCGCCTCCTGCGTCGCGATCTGGTTCATCTCGCGCCGTCAGGTCGTCGACCACACCAACGTCAACGACGTCGAGGAGGAGCCCGCGGGCGTCGTCACGACCGCCATCGCGGCCGTCACCCCGCCGCCCGCCGGTGACCTGAAGGCCACCATCGCGGCCCCGGCCGAACCCGAGACCGAGTCGCCCCGCCCGGCCACGGTGTAAGGAAGTAACGGAATGAAGATCGACTGGACTGCTCTCGGCTCCGTTTTCGGCGTGAGCCTCGTCGCCACCGTCGCGCTGGTGGGACTCTTCACCCTGGGCATCGTGGGCCTCACCAAGCAGGAGGCGGCCGCCCGGGCCGGAGGCTCCGGCGCACTGGCCCGCACCGGCGCGTACGCCTGTTTCGCGCTCTGCGCGGCGGCCGTGTCCTACGGGATCTACCTCATCGTCGTCTGACGACCGCACCGCCCTTCGACGGCCGGGCCGCGAGCACCCCCGGGTGTTCGCGGCCCGGGCGTCGTGTGTCCGCCCGTGTGGGGCTCGGCACACTGTCCCGCCGCAGGTCAAGGGTGAGTTGACGGGCGTTCGCGGGCGTGGTGGACTGCCGGGGCCAACAACGGCGGCAGAAGAGGAAGTCCGGTGCGAATCCGGCGCGGTCCCGCCACTGTCACCCGGGATGAACGGTCCCGGGGAGCCAGGAACTCTCACCGCCGGTCACGTCGAACCAGGGCGCGGACCCTGAGTGAGGACTTTTCGCATGCCCGGCCGCGGTACAGCCCTGTCCGTCGGACACCACCCCTGGGATCGCTGATCCCATGCGTGCCGACCGAGTCTTCGTGTACGGCGCCGCCGCCGGCCTCGCCGGCGACCTGCTCCTCGGCGATCCCCGCCGCGGGCATCCGGTCGCCGCGTTCGGACGGGCCGCGAGCGCCGTCGAGCGTGTCCTCTGGCGTGACCACCGCGGCCGGGGCGCCCTGCACACCGCTGTGTGCGCCGGTGGCGCCGTCGCGGCCGCCGCGCTGGCCTCCCGGGCCGTACGCCGCTCCCCCGCCGCGTCCCTCGCCCTGACCGCCGCCGCCACCTGGGCGGTCGTCGGCGGTACGACCCTGGGGCGGGAGGCCACGGCCATCGGCGACGCGCTGGCCGCAGGCGACGTCGAAGCGGCCCGCGAGCGGCTGCCCCACCTCTGCGGACGCGACCCGCAGGCCCTGGACGAGCAGCAGATCGCCCGCGCCGTCGTCGAGTCCGTCGCGGAGAACACCTCCGACGCGGTCGTCGGAGCCCTGGTGTGGGGGGCGCTGGCGGGCGTGCCCGGGCTGGTCGGCTTCCGGGCGGTGAACACCCTGGACGCGATGGTCGGCCACAAGTCCCCCCGCTACCTGCGGTACGGCTGGGCGTCGGCCCGCCTGGACGACGTCGCCGGATGGCCCGGCGCCCGGCTGACCGCGGCCCTGGCGGCCGTCTGCGGCCCGGACCGGCGCGGAGCCGTACGGGCCTGGCGCGCGGACGCGGCCAAGCACCCCAGCCCCAACGCGGGCCCTGTGGAGGCGTCGTTCGCGGGCGCCCTGGGCGTGCGGCTGGGCGGATCCCTCTCGTACGGCGGGCGGGTTGAGCACCGGCCGGTGCTCAACGAGGCCGGGCGCGCGGTGGAGTTCGGTGACATCGGACGGGCGGTGCGGCTCTCGCGCCGGGTCGGCCTGCTGACCCTCGCCGTCTGCGCGGCGGGGCGGGTGCTGCGGCAGGGCCGCGGCGGAGGGAGGCCGGCATGACCGGTGGGGGGCTGCTCGTCGCCGGGACCACCTCGGACGCGGGCAAGAGTGTCGTGACCGCCGGGATCTGCCGGTGGCTGGTGCGCCAGGGCGTGAAGGTCGCGCCGTTCAAGGGGCAGAACATGTCCCTGAATTCGTTCGTGACGCGCGAGGGCGCGGAGATCGGGCGGGCGCAGGCCATGCAGGCGCAGGCCGCACGGGTGGAGCCGACCGCGCTGATGAATCCCGTCCTCCTCAAGCCGGGCAGCGACCGTTCCAGCCAGGTGGTGCTGATGGGCCGGCCGGTCGGCGAGCTGAGCGCCAAGGGGTACCACGGCGGCCGGCAGCGGGAGCTGTTCGAACCGGTGATGGCGTGCCTGGAGGAGTTGCGGGGCACGTATGACGCCGTGATCTGCGAGGGGGCGGGCAGTCCCGCCGAGATCAACCTGCGCCGCACGGACATCGTCAACATGGGCATCGCACGGGCCGCCAGGCTGCCGGTGCTCGTGGTCGGGGACATCGACAGGGGCGGTGTCTTCGCCCAGTTCTTCGGTACGACGGCGCTGCTGAGCCCCGAGGACCAGGCCCTTGTGGCGGGCTACCTGGTCAACAAGTTCCGCGGTGACGTGTCGCTGCTGGAGCCGGGGCTCGAGATGCTGCTCGGGCTGACCGGGCGGCGGACGTTCGGGGTGCTGCCGTACGCGCACGGGCTCGGTATCGACGAGGAGGACGGGCTGCGGGTGTCCCTGCGCGGCGCCGTGCGGGAGTCGGTGGTTGCCGCGCCCGTCGGTGAGGACGTGCTGCGCGTCGCGGTGTGCGCCGTCCCGCTGATGTCGAACTTCACGGACGTGGACGCGCTGGCGGCGGAACCGGGCGTCGTGGTCCGGTTCGTGGACCGGGCGGAGGAGCTCGTGGACGCCGACCTGGTCGTGGTCCCCGGCACGCGCGGCACGGTGAAGGCACTGGCGTGGCTGCGTGAGCGCGGCCTCGCGGACGCCCTGGTCCGGCGTGCGGCCGAGGGCAGGCCGGTGCTCGGCATCTGCGGCGGCTTCCAGGCGCTGGGCGAACACATCGAGGACGACGTCGAGTCGAGGGCCGGCGCGGTCGACGGGCTCGGACTGCTGCCCGTACGGGTGCGGTTCGCGCCGGAGAAGACCCTCGCCCGGCCCGTCGGCGAGGCGCTCGGCACACGCGTCGAGGGATACGAGATCCATCACGGCGTCGCGGAGGTCCTCGGCGGCGACGCCTTCCTCGACGGCTGCCGGGTGGGCGCCGTGTGGGGCACGCACTGGCACGGGTCGCTGGAGAGCGACGGCTTCCGGCGGGCGTTCCTGCGGGAGGTCGCCGCACAGGCGGGCCGCCGTTTCGTGCCCGCGCCGGACACGTGCTTCGACGCGCTGCGCGAGGAGCAGCTGGACCGGCTGGGGGATCTGATCGAAGAGCACGCGGACACGGGGGCGTTGATGCGGCTGATCGAGGAAGGGGCGCCGGCGGGACTGCCGTTCATCCCTCCGGGCGCGCCGTGAGAGCGGTCGCCGGGCAATCGGCCCGCCGGCGAATCCTGCAGGGCACAGGCGAGCCGCTCCGCGGCTCCAGCGAAGGAGTGATCAGGCGATGAGCACCCCCTATCCGTTCACCGCGGTCGTCGGGATGGACGACCTGCGGCTGGCCCTGCTCCTCAACGCGGTCAGTCCGGCGGTCGGCGGCGTGCTCGTGCGCGGCGAGAAGGGGACCGCCAAGTCGACCGCCGTGCGGGCGCTCGCTTCCCTCATGCCGGACGTCGACGTGGTCGCGGGGTGCCGGTTCTCCTGCGCCCCCACGGCCCCGGACCCGGCGTGTCCGGACGGCCCGCACGAGGCGGGGCCGGGAGTGGCACGGCCGACGCGCATGGTGGAACTGCCCGTCGGCGCTTCCGAGGACCGGCTCGTCGGGGCGCTCGACATCGAGCGGGCGCTCGCCGAGGGCGTGAAGGCGTTCGAGCCCGGTCTGCTCGCGGACGCGCACCGGGGGCTGCTGTACGTCGACGAGGTCAACCTGCTGCACGACCACCTCGTCGACCTGTTGCTGGACGCCGCCGCCATGGGCGCTTCGTACGTCGAGCGTGAAGGCGTCTCCGTACGGCACGCCTCCCGCTTCCTGCTCGTCGGGACCATGAACCCCGAGGAGGGCGAGCTGCGGCCGCAGCTGCTGGACCGCTTCGGGCTCACCGTGGAGGTCGCGGCCTCCCGCGACCCCGACCAGCGGGTGGAGGTCGTACGGCGCAGGCTCGCGTACGACGACGACCCCGGCGGCTTCGCGGCACGCTGGGCCGGTGAGGAGGAGGCGCTGCGCGGGCGGATCGTGGCGGCGCGGGAGCTGCTGCCGCGCGTGGTGCTCGGTGACGTGGCGCTGCGTCAGATCGCCGCTACCTGCGCGGCGTTCGAGGTGGACGGTATGCGTGCCGACATCGTGATGGCCCGTACGGCGACCGCGCTGGCCGCGTGGGCCGGACGGGACGAGGTCGTGGAGGAGGACGTTCGGCAGGCCGCGCTGCTGGCGTTGCCGCACCGCAGGCGGCGCAACCCCTTCGACGCGCCCGGCCTGGACGAGAGCAAACTGGACGAGACGCTGGACGAGTTCGGCGGGCACGACGGGCCGGACGGGGACCCGGACCCGAACGACCCGGATCCCGGTCCGGAGGGCGGGCCCGACGGCGGAGGCGGCGGGGTGCCGCCGCAGCGCGGCGGACCGGACAGCGGTGAGGCGGCCGGGTCCGCGCCCGAGACCGGTCAGGCACCGGAAGGGGCGCCGGGCGCGGGCGCGGAGCAGCAGCCCGCGCGCGCCACGGAGCCCTTCCGTACCAAGATGCTCAGCGTGCCCGGCCTGGGCGAGGGCGCGGCGGGACGCAGGTCGCGGGCGCGTACCGAGCACGGCCGTACCACCGGCGCACGACGGCCCCAGGGCGCGCTCACCAAGCTGCACCTGACGGCCACCGTGCAGGCGGCCGCTCCGCACCAGCGCGCCCGCGGGCGCAGCGGTCCCGGGCTGGTGGTCCGCCGGGACGACATGCGGCAGGCGACCCGCGAGGGGCGTGAGGGGAACCTCGTGCTCTTCGTGGTCGACGCGTCCGGTTCGATGGCGGCCAGGAAGCGGATGGGCGCGGTCAAGGGCGCGGTGCTGTCGCTGCTCCTCGACGCGTACCAGCGGCGCGACAAGGTGGGGCTGATCACCTTCCGGGGCAAGGGCGCGGAGCTGGCGCTGCCGCCCACGTCCTCGGTGGACGCGGCGGCGGCCCGGCTGGAGTCCCTGCCGACGGGCGGCCGTACGCCGCTGGCGCAGGGACTGCTCAAGGCGCACGACGTGCTGCGCATCGAGCGGCTGCGTGATCCGTCGCGCCGTCCGCTGATGGTCGTGGTCACCGACGGACGGGCCACTGCCGCGGGGTCGGGGGACGCGTTCGCGCCGGCCCTGCGCGCCGCAAGGCTGCACTCCGCGGAGGGAACCGCGGCCGTCGTCGTGGACTGTGAGGCCGGGCCGGTGCGGCTCGGCCTGGCCTGCACACTCGCGCGGGAGCTGGGCGGCAGCGCCGTCACTCTCGACGAACTGCGGGCCGAATCGATCGCCGGGCTCGTCAAGGACGTCCGGGACGTATCCGCCACAAGGAGGGCCGCGTAATGCCGCAGGGACAGCCGTCCGTCGTACCGGACGACGGACTCACCACCCGCCAGCGCCGCAACCGTCCGCTGGTGTTCGTGCACACGGGCATCGGCAAGGGCAAGTCGACGGCCGCCTTCGGGATGGCGCTGCGGGCCTGGAACCAGGGCTGGCCGGTCGGGGTGTTCCAGTTCGTCAAGTCGGCGAAGTGGAAGGTCGGCGAGGAGAACGCGCTCAAGGTGCTGGGCGCGAGCGGCGAGGGCGGCACGGTCGCCTGGCACAAGATGGGCGAGGGCTGGTCGTGGATCCAGCGCGCCCCCGCGGAGGGCGAGCAGTCCAACGAGGACAAGGCCCGTGAGGGCTGGGAGCAGGTCAAGCGGGACCTCGCCGCCGAGACGCACAAGCTGTACGTGCTCGACGAGTTCGCCTACCCGCTGCACTGGGGCTGGATCGACACCGCCGAGGTGATCGAGGTGCTGCGCGGGCGGCCCGGCACCCAGCATGTGGTGATCACCGGCCGCAACGCGCCGCAGAAGCTGATCGACTTCGCCGACCTGGTCACCGACATGTCGAAGGTCAAGCACCCGATGGACGCGGGTCAGAAGGGCCAGCGGGGCATCGAGTGGTAGCACGACTCGTCATCGCCGCGCCGTCCTCCGGCGCGGGCAAGACCACGGTCGCGACGGGCCTGATGGCCGCGTTCACGGCGGCCGGTCTCACGGTCTCACCGCACAAGGTGGGCCCTGACTACATCGACCCCGGCTACCACGCGCTGGCCACCGGCCGTCCGGGCCGCAACCTCGACGCGTACCTGTGCGGCACGGGGCTGATCGCCCCGCTGTTCCGGCACGGCGCCGACGGTTGCGAACTCGCTGTCGTCGAGGGCGTGATGGGGTTGTACGACGGAGCCGCCGACCAGGGCGAGCTGGCCTCGACCGCGCAGGTCGCGAAGCTGCTGCGCGCCCCCGTGGTACTGGTGGTGGACGCTTCGTCGCAGTCCCGGTCGGTGGCGGCGCTGGTGCACGGGTTCGCGTCGTGGGACCCGGAGGTACGGATCGGCGGGGTGATCCTCAACAAGGTCGCCACCGACCGGCACGAGCACCTGCTGCGGGAGGCCCTCGGCGGATCGGGCGTGCCGGTGCTCGGGGTGCTGCGGCGGGCGGCCGAGGTGGCGACGCCGTCGCGTCACCTGGGCCTGGTGCCGGTCGCCGAACGGCAGGCGGAGGCGGTGGACGCGGTGGCGTCGATGGCCGAGCAGGTGCGGGCCGGGTGCGATCTCGACGGGCTGCTGGCGCTGGCGCGCAGCGCGCCCCCATTGCACGCGGAGGCATGGGAGCCCGCTTTCGAGGCAGGGCCGCCGGCCGCGGGCGCCGTCGCGTCCACCGCCGCAGGCGCCGGGGCCGTGCGGCCGGTGGTGGCGGTCGCCGGCGGCGCCGCGTTCACGTTCTCGTACGCGGAGCATGTGGAACTGCTGCGCGCCGCCGGGGCCGAGGTCGTGGCCTTCGACCCGCTCCGCGACGAACAACTCCCCGAAGGGACCAGCGGTGTCGTCATCGGCGGCGGCTTCCCGGAGGTGTACGCGCCCGAGCTGTCCGCGAACGAGCCGCTGCGCAAGTCGGTGGCCGAACTGGCGCGCTCGGGCGCGCCGGTCGCGGCCGAGTGCGCGGGGCTGCTCTACCTGGCCAGGTCCCTGGACGGCAGGCCGATGTGCGGTGTGCTGGACGCCGACGCGCGCATGTCGGGCCGGCTGACGCTCGGCTACCGGGAGGCCGTCGCGGTGAGCGACAGCCCGCTCGCGGCGGCGGGAACACGGCTGCGGGGCCACGAGTTCCACCGCACGGTGCTGGAGCCGGGCGCGGGGCCGGTGCCCGCGTGGGGCATGGTGCGGCCGGAGCGCCGGGTCGAGGGCTTCGTGCAGGGGGGCGTGCACGCCAGCTACTTGCACACGCACTGGGCGTCGCGGCCGGAGGTGGCCGCCCGGTTCGTGGCGGCGTGCGGCACATGAGCGGAGGAAGACCCGGGGAGGCGACGGCTTCCTTCACGGTGTCACTCGGCGACACCGACGACCAGCCAGATGAAGCCCACTCCCCCGATGGTGCACAACAGGGTGGAACGGGCCGGGTGTTCGTGATGCGCCTCGGGCAGGATCTCTGCGGCGGCCAGGTAGAGCAGCGCACCGCCGAAGAAGCCGAGGTAGCTGCCGAGAAGATCCTCAGGAAGAGTGAACAGCACGGTCGACGCCGCGCCGACGACGGGGGCTGCCGCGTCGGCGAGGAGCATCATGTTCGCCTTGCGGCGGGTGTTCCCGTACAGGCTGGTGATCGTGTACGTGTTGAACCCGTCGGCGAAGTCGTGGGTGACGACGGCGAGCGCCACGGCGGCGCCCATCCCGCCGCCGACCTGGAACGCGACGCCGAGCGCGATGCCGTCCATCAGGCTGTGGGCGACCATCGCCGCGGCCGCCGTCAGACCCACCTGCGGCACGCGGTGGTCCGCCCCGTGCGCCGCCTGCCGTACGGCCAGCAGCCGTTCGACCATGTGCGCGGTGAGGAAGCCGCCGACGAACAGCAGCAGGGCCTGCGGCACGCCCAGCACCGGTCCGCCCGCGGCCTCCAGCGCCTCCGGCAGCAGTTCGAGACCGACGACGCCGAGCATCAGCCCTCCGGCAAGGCCCAGCACGAGGTGGCGGCGGTCGGTGACGCGACCGGCCGTCCAGCCTCCGAAGAGCGTCATCAGGAACGCGCCGAGCGCGACGATCACCGCCATGCGCCCTTGCTAGCCGATCCCGGGGCGCTCCCGCACATCGCTGTGCGTCCGGTTCACCCGGTTGACGGGGCGTCGGCCACGGCCGGAAGGGCCGCCGGCCGACGACAGGGGAGCCGTCCAGTGAGCGATGTCGTGGGCGAGACGCGGGGTGGCACCGCGGCCGGTCCGAGAGCCGGGACGACTCCAGGCTCCCCGACCGGGCCGACGGACTGTGCGAGGGCGAGGGCGAGGTCCGGAGCCGGTACGACGGCAAGGTCTGCGACGGGGCCGACAGACGGCACGGCGGCAGGGCCCGTGACCGGACCGACAGACGGCACGAACGTGACCGGACCGACAGACGGCACAACGGCAAGGCCCGTGACCGGACCGACAGACGGCACAACGGCAAGGCCCGTGACCGGACCGACAGACGGCACAACGGCAAGGCCCGTGACGGGGCCGACGGACTGTGCGAGGGCGAGGGCGAGGTCCGGAGCCGGTACGCCAGCGAGGTCTGCGACGGGGCCGACAGACGGCATGGCGGCAGGGCCCGTGACCGGACGGGCAGACGGCACGACGGCAAGGCCCGTGACGGGACCGACGGCAAGCTCGGCTACCGGGCCGGCGGCCGGCTCCGACGCAGGGCCCAGGGGCCTGGTCGTCGGTGTCGGCGCGTCGCGCGGTGTGCCGGCCGACGAGGTGCACGGCCTGGTTGAGGAGGCGCTGCGCGACGCGGGGCTGCCGGCGGCCGACGTGGTGGCCCTGGCGACCGTCGACGCGAAAGCGGCGGAACCCGGCGTGCTGGGCGCCGCAGAGCGCCTGGGTGTTCCGCTGTGGACGTACGGCGCGGAGCGTTTGGCGCGGGTCCCCGTGGAGAACCCGTCCCGCGCCGCACTGCGTGCGGTGGGGACGCCGTCGGTCGCGGAGGCCGCGGCGCTGGCGGAGGGCGGCGAACTGCTGGTCCCCAAACGGCGGTCGGCACCGTCGGGCCGGCCTGCCGGTGCGACGTGCGCGATCGCCCGCCTGGGGTCGCGGACGCCTTCGACCACTGCCGTGACGCGGCCGCAGAGGACATGATGTCCGTGCGTTTGTTCACCTCCGTTCGATCCCTCATTGTTCGCCCCCACACCGAGGAGACTTCCGTGACCAGTTCGCCCCCACCACGGCACGGCAGCCATGTACAGGCACGCTGAGCACCCCGAGGGCCCGGAGGATCCGGAGCAGCGTTCCGGCGGGCACGACCTGCGGCACCACGGCGACGCGGAGGTACGGGACGGCGCGGCGGGTCTGATCGACCTCGCCGTCAACGTCCGTACCGGCACGCCTCCGAGCTGGCTGCGCGAGTGCATCGCGGCTTCGCTGGGCTCGCTCGCCGCGTACCCGGACGGGCGGGCCGCCCGTACCGCCGTCGCCCGCAGGCACGGGCTGCCGGAGGACCACGTCCTGCTGACGGCGGGCGCGGCGGAGGCGTTCGTGCTGCTGGCGCGGGCCCTTCCGGTGCGGCGGCCCCTTGTGGTGCACCCACAGTTCACGGAGCCGGAGGCGGCGCTGCGCGACGCCGGCCACGCCGTGGAGCGGCTGCTGCTGCGGGAGGAGGACGGCTTCCGGCTCGACCCGAAGTCCGTTCCGGACGAGGCGGACATGGTCGTCGTCGGCAACCCGACCAATCCGACGTCCGTGCTGCACGCCGCGGAGGACATAGCCCTGCTGGCCCGTCCCGGGCGTCTGCTCGTGGTGGACGAGGCGTTCATGGACGCGGTGCCGGGCGAACGCGAGGCGCTGGCGGGTCGGACGGACGTGCCCGGCCTCGTGGTGCTGCGCAGCCTCACCAAGACATGGGGGCTCGCGGGCCTGCGGATCGGCTATGTGCTGGCGGAGCCGCGGACGATCGCGGCACTGGAGCGGGCGCAACCGCTGTGGCCGGTTTCGACGCCGGCGCTGGTCGCGGCGGAGGCGTGCATGGGCCCGGCGGCGCTGGCGGAGGCGGAGGCGGCATCGCTGCGGATCGCCGCGGACCGTGCCCATCTGCTGGCGGGGCTGGCCGAGTTCGAGGAGGTCCGGGCTGTGGAGGCGGCCGAGGGGCCGTTCGTCCTCGTACGGGTGCGGCGCGCCGCGCAGGTGCGGCAGCAACTGCGGCGGCTCGGTTTCGCGGCCAGGCGCGGGGACACGTTCCCGGGCCTGGACGACGAGTGGCTGCGGCTCGCGGTGCGCGACCGCGTCACGACGAACCGTTTCCTCCAGGCACTCGACCAGGCGCTGACGATGGTCGGCCACTGACGGCATCGGGGGGCCGAGCTCGGTTGCGCTCCCGAGCACTTGCCCCCCGGTGGCGGGCACACCGGGCGCTGCCCGGGGGCGGAGGCGGTTGCGGCCGGGCCCCTCTCCCCTCCTCGAGGG
>NZ_JBSGZJ010000014.1:0-39066 GCF_053610925.1 Streptomyces sp. NPDC054847
CGCCGGCAGGCCGCCGCGAGGCGGGCGTCGTGCGAGGCCTGGGGATCGGCCGCGACCGCGGCCAGCCCCCGCACCTCGCGGGCGCAGTCGTCGAGGAGCGCCAGCACCCGGCGGGCACGCGCCTTGCGGGCACGAAGCGGCGAGAGGGGGTGCGTCAACGGCGCGAGCGACAGCCGGACCCTGGCGAGCAGCCCTTCCAGCTCGGTGACGTGCGGGGCCGGGTCGGCGTCCACGGTGCCGGCCAGACGTGCGGCGGCCTCCGCGGTACAGCGGTGCACACTGCGCACGGCCTGCTCGATCCAGGCGTGGGTGGTGGCGTGCGTGGTGACGGGAAGGACGAGCAGCACGGCGAGCATCGCGCCCGCCGCGCCCACGGCCGTCTCGGCGAGGCGGAGCAGGAGCAGCGCCGGCCCGAGGAAGCCGAGGAGCCCGTACAGCAGGCTGACCAGGACCGTCACGGCGAACATCATCCAGCTGTACGAGACGGCGGCGGTGTAGAAGATGCCGAAGACGCACGCCGCGGTGAGCACTGCCGTGGGGACGGTCGCCCCGTGCAGCGGGACGGCGACGAGAACACCGGCGCCGATCCCGAGGAACGTACCGAGGACCCGGCGGAAGCCGCGGACCAGCGTCTCCCCGCGCGAGGAGGTGTTGACGAACACCCACCAGGAGGCGCCGACGGCCCAGTACCAGCGGTCACCGGAGACGATCTGGCCGACGACCAGCGCGAAGGCCCCGCCCGCCACCGCCTGGACGGCCTGCCGTGTGGTGATCCGGGCGAGCCCCGAGCCGCCGGGCAGTGCCGGGACGACCGGCGGCGGCATCCGCCGCTCGTAGCACCAGAGCCCGAAGCGGACGGCCGAGGCCGCCAGTACGGCCAGGATCACGGCGGCGTACACCTCGGGGAGCTGCCGGGGCGCGGTGTGCAGGAACTGCGCCACGAAGAAGGTCATGAAGGCGAAGGTGCCGAGCGCGTGGCCGCGCGGACCCCAGCGCCGGGCATACACACCGGCGCCGGCCACGGCGAGGAAGGCCAGGTCGCGGGGCACGGCGTGATCGTGCAGGCCGGCGGCGAGAGCCAGTACGGGAAGGCCGACGGCGGGCAGCAGCGCGGTGGTGACGGCCTGGCCGCGGACCGTGCGGTCCGTGACGGTGAACAGGGCGAGGAGCGCGGAGAGCCCGCCGGTGACGACCGCGGGCAGAGCGAGACCGGCGAGAGCGCAGACCGCGACCGCCAGGCCGACGCCGAGCACGGCCCGGGCGGCGCTGCGCAGGCGCAGCCGTCCGGGATCCGCGGCGACGAACATCCTCTTCAGCACTGCTTACCGTCCCCTTTTCGTTCGGGCATGAAAAAGGCGCCACGGATTCCCGCAGCGCCATCGACACGTCTATGACACCATCCGGCGGCCCGCTGGCTCAACTCATCCGTGTCAGACTGTGCCATTGGCCCAGCGGAGCGCACGGTCGTCGGCCGCGGAGCCGGCCATTGGCCCACGGCCCCCGGCATTGCCCGACCGAGGGACCCCGGAGCACAGCGCCGGCACCGTCCCGCCCGCAGCCCTCGCGCGACCCCGCCCAGCCCCTCACACCCGCCACCCGCCCGGCCATGGCCGCCGCGCCGCTCCCTCCGTGGCACGCACCCGCCCGCCGCGTTGCCCCCGCTCGCGCCGACCCTGCCCCCACCCGCGCACTTTCCGCCGTCGGGTCTTCGCCGTCCGTCGGGTCTTCGCCGTCCAGTGGGTCTTCGCCGTCCATGGGTACCCGCCGACTTCCGGACGGCGGCGGCAGCACGGGCCGAGGCGGCACCGACAGAAGGGCGGCCGGCGTACCGGACGACAGGCACAGGAGGTGCGGTCCCATGGCAACGGCAACGGAGACGGTCGCCATCGACGCCGGCGACGTCACCCTGACGGGTGATCTGGTGCTGCCGGAGGCGGCTCCGGGCATCGTGTGCTTCGCCCACGGGAGCGGCAGCTCGCGGCACAGCCCGCGCAACCGGCAGGTGGCGGAGACGCTGCAGCGGGCCGGCCTCGGCACGCTGCTCATGGACCTCCTCAGCGAGGAGGAGGAACGCGTGGACCGGGTGACCGCCGAGCTGCGCTTCGACATCCCGCTGCTCGGCCGGCGGGTCACGGCGGCCGTCGACCGGCTCACGGAACGGCCGGACACCGGGTCCCTGCCGGTGGGTCTCTTCGGCGCGAGCACGGGCGCCGCCGCCGCACTCGTCGCGGCAGCGGCCAGGGCGGACCGGGTGAGCGCCGTGGTGTCCCGCGGCGGCCGCCCGGACCTGGCGGGCACCGCGCTCGGCCGGGTTCGGGCTCCGGTTCTGCTGATCGTGGGCGGGGAGGACCGCGAGGTGCTCGAGCTGAACGAGCAGGCCGCCGAGCAGCTGACCGCCGAGTACCGGGTCCATGTGATCCCGGGCGCGACCCATCTCTTCGAGGAACCGGGGACCTTGGAGGCGGCGGCGGACGCGGCCCGGGACTGGTTCCTGCGCATGGGCGGTGCAGGAGGGCGGTGAGCCGGCGCGCGGCCACCGCGATACTGGTCGTGCTCGATCGGCTTGCTGACCACGAGAGGCATACGCATGGTGGACGACGCGCAGGGGAACGGCAGTTGGGGGCGGCGGGGCACAGGCGGGCGGCACGCTGTCGTCGTCGGCGGGAGCCTCGCCGGGCTGCTGGCCGCGCATGTGCTCGCGGATCACGCCGACACGGTGACGCTCGTCGAGCGGGACCGCTTGCCCGAGGACGCCGCACCGCGCCCCGGTGTTCCGCAGGGACGGCACCCCCATGTACTCCTGGAGGGCGGTCAGCTCGCGCTGGAGGACCTGCTGCCCGGTTTCATGGCCGAGTTGAGGGCGTCGGGTGCGCCCCGGATCGGTATGCCGTCGGACATGGTCCAGTGGCAGGGCGGCCATTGGTTCAGCCGCACGGAGGCCACGACGCACCTCTACACCGGCTCGCGCGGGCAGGTGGAGCATCTGGTGCGCCGGCGTGTCCTCGCCCGGCCCTCGATCCGGGTGCTCGCCTCGACCGAGGCCGTCGGCCTGCTCGGCGACCCCACGCGCGTACGGGGCGTCCTGGTGCGCGACCGTGGCGCGGGGGCCGGCCAGGAGCCGCGGCCGCTGGAGGCGCACCTGGTGGTGGACGCTTCGGGACGGGCATCGCGCGCCCCCCAGTGGCTGTCGGCGATCGGGGCTGAGCCGGCGCAGGAGGAGACCATCGACACGGGCCTCGCGTACGCCTCCCGCGTCTATCACAACGGGAGCGGCAATCTCGGTTCCCAGTCGCTCGGTTACTACGTCCTGCCCGGTCCGTCGCAGGTGCACGGGGGCGGGGTGCTGCCGTTGGAGGACGGCCGCTATCTGGTGGCCCTTTCGGGCCTGCGGGGTGACGAACCCCCCACGGACGAGGAGGGCTTCACCGCGTACGCGGCCCGCCTCCCGCACCCCTTCATCCACGACTGGCTGCGCGAGGCGCGGCCGGAGGCACCGGCGTTCGGCTTCCGCGGCACGTCGAACCTGCGCCGCCGCTACGACCGGCCGGGCCGCCGTCCCGCCGGTTTCCTCGCCACGGGCGACGCGCTGTGCACGTTCAACCCCATCTACGGGCAGGGCATGGCGGTGGCCGCGATGAGCGCGGTGGCACTGCGCGACGCGCTGGCCGACCCTCGCCGTACACCGACGACACGCCGGATCCAGCGTGCGCTGCTGGAGGCGTCACGGCAGGCGTGGGACATCTCGGCGGGGGCGGACAAGAAGATGCCCGGGGCGGTGGGCAGCGCCGTCGCCGCCAGGCCGGCCGACCGGGCTGCCGGCTGGTACCTGTCCCGCGTCCAGCACCGCTACCCGGGCGACCCGGTCGTCGGACGGGCGTTCCGTTCCGTGCTGACGCTGACCACTCCGCTCAGCACCCTGTTCGCGCCGAAGGTGCTCCGGGCGGTGCTCCTCGGCCCGCCGCCCAGGACGCCCGCCGAGCCCCCGATGACAAGGGAGGCCACGTTGCGCTGAGAGTTACCGCCTCCGTGCGGCGACGCCCGGAAAGCGCCTCAAGTGTTAGAAAAGAGACATGACCGGGCCGACCGCTCGGTCCGGAGTGCGGTAAGTGGCTCTCGTCGGCGCGTCAGCCCGGCGTCGGCGCCCATCTCCGGGAAGTGGAGCGCTATGAACGGGCACAGGCCCGACACATCGAGGCGCCCGCTGTGGGGACCGCGGGAGTCCCTGCTGGGCGCGCGCAGCGTCGCCGGGCAGGTACTCCTCCTGCAGATGGTGGTCGCCGTGCTGCTGATCATCGCCGCGGTGGCCGCGCTGGTGATCCAGGCACGGACCCACAGCGAGCAGGACGCGGAGAACCGCTCCCTGGCGACGGCGGCGGCCTTCGCCCACGCTCCCGGAACGGCGGCAGCGCTCAGGTCGCCGGACCCCACTGCCGCGCTCCAGCCGCTCATCGACGGCGCGAGCCGGGAGGCGGGCGTCGACTTCATCACCGTGATGTCGAAGAACGGCACCCGCTTTGCCGACACCGACCCCCGTCTGATCGGCGCGCGGAACCTGGGCGTCGAGCGGGCCGCCGCAGGTCAGGCCTTCACCGAGATCTACGAAGGCGCTCCCAGCGACGCGGCACGGGCGGTCGTCCCCGTCGTCGACTCCCAGGGCACCGTCATCGGCCTGGTCGGGGCCGGCGTCCAGATCGAGAACGTGGGTAACGCGGTGGACCGGCAGCTCCCGATGCTCCTGTTCTCCGCCGCCGGTGCGCTGGCGCTGGCCACGGGCAGCGCCCTCCTGGTGAGCCGCCGGCTGAGACGCCAGACGCACGGCATCGGTCCCGCCGAGATGACCCGGATGTACGAGCACCACGACGCGGTCCTGCACGCGGTGCGCGAAGGCGTTCTGATCGTCGGGGGCGACGGGCGGCTGATGCTGGCCAACGACGAGGCCCGCAGGCTCCTCGAACTGCCGCCGGACGCGGACGGACGCCTCGTCACCGACCTGGGCCTCGACAGCGGCATCGCCGCTCTGCTGGCCTCCGACCGTGCCGTGACCGACGAGGTGCACGCGGCCGGGGACCGGCTGCTCGCGGTCAGCACCCGCCCCACCGCTCCGTACGGCGGGCACTCCGGCAATGTGGCGACCCTGCGGGACACCACGGAACTGCGGGCCCTGTCCGGCACGGCCGAGACCGCCCGGCAGCGACTGAAGATCCTCTACGACGCCGGCGGACGGATCGGCACCACGCTGGACGTGGTGCGGACCGCGGAGGAGTTGTCCCGTGTGGCGGTCCCGCGGTTCGCGGACTTCGTCACGGTCGAGCTGCTGAATCCGGTGCTGCACGGTGACGAGCCGTCGGGTGCTCCGACGGAGATGCGCCGTGCCGCGCTGACCGGCATCCGCGCGGACCACCCGTTCCAGCCGGTCGGTGACGTGATCCGCTTCCTGTCCCCGGCCACGCCGATGGCCGAGGCTCTGTCGGGCGGGCACGCGGTGCTCGAGGCCGATCTGACCGTCGCGGACGGCTGGCGCGCCCAGGACCCGGAAGGGGCGGACAACGCCCTCGCGTACGGCGTCCACTCGCTGATCACGGCTCCCCTTCAGGCCCGCGGCGTGGTGCTGGGGATGGTCAACTTCTGGCGCTCGGCGCGCGCGGAGCGCTTCGGCGAGGAGGATCTGTCCTTCGCCGAGGAACTGGCGACACGGGCCGCCGTCGCCATCGACAACGCACGCCGCTTCACGCGCGAGCACACGATGGCCGAAACCCTCCAGCGCAGTCTGCTGCCCCATGGCCTGCCCAGTCAGACCGCCGTCGACATCGCCTACCGGTACCTGCCGGCGCAGGCCCGGGTCGGCGGCGACTGGTTCGACGTCATCCCGCTGCCGGGGGCGCGGGTCGCTCTCGTCGTCGGGGACGTGGTGGGCCACGGACTGCACGCCGCGGCGACGATGGGCCGGCTGCGCACCGCGGTCCACAACTTCTCCACCCTCGACCTGCCGCCGGACGAACTCCTCGCCCGTCTCGACGAATTGGTCGGCCGTATCGACCAGGACGAGCCGGGCGGGGGCACTGAGGGGATCACCGGCGCCACCTGCCTCTACGCCATCTACGACCCGGTCTCCGGTCTGTGCACGCTGGCGACGGCCGGGCATCTGCCGCCGGCCCTCGTGCGCCCGGACGGCAGCGTGGAGTTCCTGCGCCTGCCCGTGTCCCCGCCGCTGGGCCTGGGCGGCCTGCCGTTCGAGTCAGCGGAGGTGCGGCTGCCCGAGGGGAGCCGTCTCGTCCTGTACACCGACGGTCTCGTGGAGCATCGCGACCGCGATCTGGACGCCGGTTTCCACGCGCTGAGCACGACGCTGGCAGGCCGACAGGACGCGACCCCCGAGGAGACCTGCGAGGCCGTGTTCGACGCCATGGTGCCGGCGACCCGGCGGGACGACATCGCCCTGCTGGTGGCCCGCACCCGGCTGATCGACAGGAGCCGGATCGCGACCTGGGACGTACCGCGCGACCCCGCGGCCGTGGCGCCCGTCCGCAGCGCGTGCAGCCGGAAGCTGGACGAGTGGGGGCTCGAGGAGGCCGGATTCACCACCGAGCTGGTGCTGAGCGAGCTGATCACCAACGCCATCCGGTACGGGAGCGAGCCGATCCGCGTGCGGCTGCTGTACGAGCGGACCCTCATCTGCGAGGTGTCCGACGGCAGCAGCACCTCGCCGCACCTGAAACGGGCGGCCACCACCGACGAGGGCGGCCGCGGCCTGTTCCTGGTGGCCCAGCTGTCCGCGCGGTGGGGAACGAGGTACACGGCGACCGGCAAGGTGATCTGGACGGAACAGTCGCTGACCGACGGGCAGCTGCCGACCGGCGGCACGCTGCTGGACGACTTCGACTGGTGAACGTCGGGCGCACCGGCCGGGCACCGGCCCGGCCGACTGGGCCATTGGTACCGTGGAGGTCCGGAAAACGCGCCGCGGAAGGGCCCGACGGACCATGGCGGTGGACGAGCTCGACACCCGCATCCTGCGTCTGCTGATCGAGCAGCCGCGCACCAGCGTGCGCGAGTACGCCCGCATCCTCGGCATCGCCCGCGGGACGCTGCAGGCCAGGATCGACCGCCTCGAGCGCGACGGCGTGATCACCGGGACGGGCCCCTACCTCTCCCCCGGCGCGCTGGGGCATCCGGTGCTGGCCTTCGTGCACATCGAGGTCACCCAGGGGCATCTGGACGAGGTGGGCGACGCCCTGGCGGCCGTGCCGGAGATCATCGAGGCGTTCTCGATCACGGGCGGCGGAGACCTGCTGACCCGGGTCGCCGCACGGGACAACGGGCATCTCGAGGACGTGATCCAGCGGCTGATCAATCTGCCCGGCGTGGTGCGGACCCGTACCGAGATGGCCCTGCGCGAGCGGGTGCCCTACCGGCTGCTGCCGCTGGTCGAGGCGGTCGGCCGGTCGGCCGGTGCGCCGCGCTGAACCGGCGCTTGGCATGCTGGACGGCATGAGCACTGCGCGTACCCCTTCGGTCATCTTCGATCTCGACGGCACACTCGTGGACAGCGAGCCGAACTACTTCGAAGCGGGGCGCCGGGTCCTCGCGGCGCACGGAGTGCTCGATTTCGACTGGGAGCAGCACACGCGGTTCATCGGCATCGGCACGCGCGAGACGCTGGAGATCCTGCGTGCCCGGTACGCCATCGACGCGCCGCTCGACGACCTGCTGGCCGCGAAGAACCGCGCCTACCTGGAGCTGGCGGGTGCCTCGACGGACGTGTTCCCGCAGATGCGCTCGTTCGTGGAGCGCCTGTCGGCCCGGGGCGTGCCGATGGCGGTGGCCTCTGGCTCGTCCCGGGCCGCCATCGAGGCCGTGCTCGCCGTCACCGGTCTCGCCACGCACATCGCCGTGACGGTCTCCGCGGAGGAGGTCGGGCGCGGCAAGCCGGAGCCCGACGTCTTCCTGGAGGCGGCGCGTCGCCTGGCCGCGGCGCCGGGCGACTGCGTGGTCGTGGAGGACGCGCCGCCGGGGGCGGCGGCCGCCCGCGCGGCGGGCATGCGGTGCATCGCCGTGCCGTACGTGGAGGACACGGCCGAGGACACGGCGTTCCTGGCGGCGGACCTGCTGTTCAAGGGCGGGCAGCGGGAGTTCACGGCGGAGGCCGCGTACGGGTGGGTCATGGGTGAGGCGTGAGGCGTGTACGCGTGGTTCACGCGCAAGGGTGACGGCGGCAGGGCGCACCGCTCAGGCGCCGCCCTCCCCCAGTTGCCCGCGCAGCCGTTGGGCGCGCAGCACGAGGAGCATCTCGAAGCGTCGGTCGGGGTCGTCGATCACGTCGCCCCACAGTTCGCGGATCTGCCGCAGCCGGTAGCGGGCCGTCTGAGGGTGGATGCCGAGGCGGTGCGCCACCTCGGGTGCCCCGCCCGCGGTCTCCATCCAGGCGAGCAGGGTCTCCGCCAGACGGCGGGCCTGGGCGGGGGCCGCGTCACGCAGCGGCGCGAGGCAGCGGTGGGCCGCCGCGTCGATCAGCTCCCCCGACGGCAGTAACACCAGTTCCTCCGTGCGCTCCGTGCAGTGCAGCACCTCGCCGTCCGGCAGCAGTCCGCTCTCGATGAGACGGACCGCCGTCTCCGCCCAGCGCAGCGACCTGGCGGCCGCCGCGAGCGGCACCGGCGGGCCGATCGCGCCCGACCAGCCGGCCGTGGCGCGGCGCAGGGTCTCCGAGCGGCCGGCGGTGCACGGTTCCGGTACGACGATGCGGGGCTGCTCGCTCTCCATGTCGAGGAGGATGCCCGGCTCGACGGCCGGTGCGACGGCTTCCCTGGCGGGGCGCACCAGGACGCCGACGGCGACGGTGGCCGGGAGTTCCCAGCTGATCCGGGCCGCCCGTTCGGCCAGGGTCCCGGCCGGGTCGCCGCGATGCTCCACGAGCAGCAGGTCGATCAACTGGCGTTGCAGGCGCAGCCGTTCGCCCGCGCGGCGGGCCGCGGCCTCGGCGTAGCCGCGTACCGACTGTTCCACGAGGCCGTCCAGGTACTCGAAGCCGGATTCGGCGAGTTCGTACATGGCGGGCGCGGCGATGTCGACCTGCTGCCCTATCTCGGCGAACCGCCGCCAGGCGAGTCTGACGCCGAGCCGGTAGGTGGCCTGGAGCGAGTCGAGGCTGCGGCCGCCGCGTCCCTCGCCGCGGCCGAACTCCTGGAAGACGTCCGGCGGTACGCGGGGACGCCCGGCGCCGGACGCCAGATTGTGTACGAAGCCTTCGATGGCCCGGCGGATGCCGACGAGCGCCATCGGCTCGCCGGACTCGTCCCCGACGAGCTTCAACTGGGGGTGCTCGCGCCGTATCTCACCGAGGATCTCCTCGGCCAGCTCCTGTGCTCCGGCCAGGGCGATGGCGGAGAAACGGTCGACCTGCGCCTTGGGCACCTCGCTCCACGCGGGACGGGTCATCGGGCGGGCCGGCCGGTGTCGTAGCTGATCAGTGGGGTGTTCGGCTGTTCCGGGGTGGCCTGCAGCGCGGCCACGATGCCCAGCGCCGTGCCCACGGCGAGCGCCGTGGCCAACACTGCGGTGACGGCGGCGGCAAGAAGTCTGCGCATGTCGGGTCAGCTCCTAGCTGGAGGCGATCCCCACCCGTCGGCCGGCCCCCACCGGCTGAACGCACAGTGTTGACAGTACATTGACATTCCGTCAAGTGGCTGCCTACTGTTCTGAGCCCTTGAGGGCTGACCGGCCCGGGGTCCGTGCATCTCCCTGCGAATTCTTTCGATCCAGGAGTGCCGGATGCGCCGTACTGCTTCACCGACCTCGCTTCTGCTCTTCGGGGCAGGGGTGTTCCTGCTCGTGCTGGCTCCCCTTCTCGCCTGGTACGTGGCACCACAGGCCAAGCGGACACCTGTCGACGTCGACACCACGACCGTGTTCACCGGCGCCGGCAGCTACTTCGACACCTCCAAGGTGAGAACCGTGCACGGGCAGCGGATCACGGTGACCCGCCAGGTGCGGGGCGACGTGGCCGACAGCGAGAAGAGCGGCAACGCCGTGTGGGACGTCTCCACGTCCGTCGACAGCGACGCCACACTGCCGGCGGCCGACACCCGCGACTCCTTGCAGTGGACGCTGGAGCGCTGGGTGACCGACCGTGCCACCAACGAGCCGGTGCACTGCTGCGACGAGTCCCCCGCCTTCGACGGCGAGGCCTACCTGAAGTTCCCCTTCGACGTCGAGAGGCGCTCCTACCGCTGGTGGGACGGCACGCTCGGCGGCGTGATCAGGCTCCGCTACAGCGGCACGGCCAAGGTCCAGGGGTACGAGGGGCTGCGGTTCACCGGCAGCGTGCCGCCGACCAGGACCGGGGTGCGCCAGGTGCCGGGGCGGCTGGTCGGCAGGGCCAGGGCCCCGCAGGTGCTGGCCGAGGAGTGGTACGCGAACAGCGGCGTCGAGCTGGTCGTGGACCGGCGCACCGGCCGTATCGTGCACGCCGCCATCGGTCCCCGTAAGACGCTGCGCGCGCCGGGGTCGGACAAGGACGCGGTGGTGCTGCTGGAGAGCGAGCGGCTCGAGTTCACCGCGGAGACACAACGGCAGCAGGTCGCGCTGGCCTCGCGCGACAGCGGCAAGCTCGCCCTCATCGGCTCGACCGCTCCGGTGGGCGCGGCGGCGCTGGGCGCCTTGCTCGCGGTGATCGGCGCCGCGCTGGTGGCACGCGGTCGCCGTCCGGCTCCGGACCGCGCGAATGCTCACCTGATGACGAGTCCGCCCGCCTGAGAGCGGCAGAAGTTGTCATACCGGTGAGTAGCCGCGCGCCGACGGCGTATCCAAAACTGGCTGTCCCCACCACAGCACGGCCCCCCCCGGTCACCCCCCACCCTCCCCCGACCATGCACCGCCATCCCCTTTTCCCCTCCGCACCCTGAAACGAGTTGGAGCACCCATGCCCCAGCACGTACCTCCCCCACTGCTCGAGGCGCCGCAGCAGCCGCCGGCCCACGCACACCACCGCCGGCCAGTGCTGCCGGAGTTGTCCGAAAGCCCCCGGCACATCGTGTTCCTCGCCCATCGCGACCTCGGCAACACCGCCGCGGGCGGCTCCGAACTGCTCGTCGACCAGCTCGCGCAGGGCCTCACCGCGCGCGGCCACCGGATCACCCTGCTGTGCGGCGGACCCGCCGTGCACCGGTCGTACCGGGTGGTGTCCGCCGGCGGCACGCTCGGGCACTACGCCGGCGCACGGTCCGCGTTCGCCCGGCAGGTCGGCGAGTGCGACCTGCTGGTCGAGGTCTGCAACGGCATGCCCTACCTGAGCCCCCTCTGGCACCGCGGTCCCACCGTCTGCCTGGTCAACCACGTCCACACCGAGCTCTGGGACATGCGCTTCCCGCCACCCGTCGCCCGGGCCGGCCGGCTGCTCGAGCACTGGGCGCTCGCCCGCGCGCACCGCGGCAACCTCATGGTGGCCGTCTCCCCGTCCACGGCCGGCGCCCTGCGCGCGATCGGCGTGCCCGACCGGCAGATCCGCGTGGTGCACAACGGCGTCGACGAACCGGCCGCGCGCAGCCCCCGCTCGCGGACGCCGATGTTCCTGGCGCTCGGCCGGCTGGTCGACTACAAGCGCATCGATCTGCTGCTGCACCTGTGGGAACGGGTCCGGCCGGTCACCGGCGGCCGACTCTTCATCGTCGGCGACGGACCCGAGCGGGCCCGTCTGGAGCGACTCGCCGGTGAGGGCGTCGAGTTCACCGGCCATGTGCCGGAGGAGGAGAAGCACCGCCTGCTCTGCGAGTCGTGGCTGCTGCTGCATCCCGCGGCCGTCGAGGGCTGGGGTCTCGTGGTGACGGAGGCGGGCGCGCGCGGCACGCCCACGCTGGGCTTCGACGTACCCGGCCTGCGTGATTCCGTCCAGGACGGCGTCACGGGTCTGCTGTGCCGGGGCGAGTCGTCGTTCGCCGCGGCCTGGTGCACGCTGGCGCTCGACTGCGACCGGCGCGAGGACATGGGGAAGGCCGCCGCCGAACGGGCCGCCGCGTTCCGCTGGAGCAGCACGGTGCGGCAGTTCGAGGCCGTGGCCGCGGAAGCGGTGCGCCGCTCACCTGCCCCGCAGGGCGGGGCGCTCGCCGTCACGAACGGCGCGCGGACGTGAAGGATCCTTCGTTCCGGCGTTCCCTCACCCTCTTCCGGGCGTTCCTGCGCGAACAGGCCGACCCGGACTCCGCCTACGGGCTGCTCGCCCGCGACGCGGCCGACCAGGTGGAGCGCCATGTGAAGCTGGACGGCCGGGTCGTCGTCGACGTCGGCGGCGGCAGCGGTCACTTCACCCGCGAGTTCAGACGGCGCGGCGCCCACAGCTACCTCTTCGAGCCGGACGCCGCCGAACTGGCGGCCGAGCCCTCCGAGGGAACGGTCGTCGCCGACGGATACCTCCTTCCCCTCGCCGAGGGCGCGGCCGACGTCTGTTTCTCGTCGAACGTGCTGGAACACGTCGCCGACCCGCGGACCTTCCTGAGCGAGATGGTCCGGGTCACCCGCCCCGGCGGCCTTGTCTACGTCTCGTTCACCAACTGGCTCTCGCCCTGGGGCGGTCACGAGTGGGCGCCCTGGCACTATCTGGGCGCCGAGCGGGCCCGTGCCCGGTACGAGCGCCGCAGCGGACGCGCCGCGAAGCACCGGCTCGGCGAGAACCTCTTCGAGATCGGTGTCGGCTCGACACTGCGCCATGTCAGGGGCCGCGACGATGTGGACCTCGTCTGCGCGCGCTCGCGGTACTGGCCGGTCCTGCCGGAGCTCGTCCCGCGGGTGCCGGGCCTGCGTGAGTTCGCCACCTGGAACCTCCTCCTCATTCTCCGGCGGTGTTCATGACCAGCGCTGTCCACACACGACCGCCCGCCCGTCCCGCGGCCGGGGGCCCGCCCTCCGACCGGCCGCCGGGGCCCCGGTCGCGCCGGTGGCTGCTGGGCTTCTGGGCAGCGGTGTTCGTGGCCTTCCTGGCGGTGTCGCCGGGCCGCATGACGTTCGAGACGAAGCTCGGCGTCGTCGCGGACCCGTGGCAGTTCCTCAGCGACCTGAGCGGGCTGTGGCACGACCGGTCCGGTTTCGGCGGCATCACCGACCAGTACGTCGGCTACGTCGTCCCCATGCTGCCGTTCCACGCCCTGGCCGATCTGCTCCAGCTGCCCGTCTGGCTCGCGGAGCGGCTGTGGCTCTCGATCGTGGTGACGACGGCCTTCTGGGGCGCGCTGCGGCTGGCCGAACGGCTGGGGACCGGATCGCCGGGCAGCAGGCTCCTCGGCGCGGCCGTCTACGCCCTGTGGCCCACGTACACGATCGTCGTCGGCTCGACCTCCGCGGCCGCGCTGCCCGGCGCGATGCTGCCGTGGGTGCTGCTGCCGCTGACGAACCCGCACACCCCGCCGCGGATCGCCGCCGCCCGCTCCGCGCTGCTGATCCCGCTCATGGGCGGTGTGAACGCCGCGTCGACACTGGCGTCGCTGCTGCCCGTCGGGCTCTACCTGCTGTGCCGGCCCGGCGGGCCGCGCAAGCGGGCGCTCATCGCCTGGTGGACCCCCTTCGTGGTCCTCGCGACCGCCTGGTGGATCGTTCCGCTGCTGCTCCTCGGCACGTACGGCGAGAACTTCATGCCGTACGTGGAGTCCTCGCAGACCACCACCGCCACGATGTCGGCGACCGAGGTGCTGCGCGGCGCGGGCAACTGGGTCGGCTATCTCAACTTCGGCGAGGCGTGGCTCCCGGCCGGCTGGACCGTCGCCACCTCGTCCGTGGCCGTCCTGTGCTCGGCGTTCGCCGCGGCACTGGGGCTCGCCGGTCTCGCCCGGCGTGACCTGCCCGAACGCCGCTGGCTGGTGGTGACCGTGCTGACCGTCGGCCTCGTCACGCTGGCCGGGTACGGCGGGGCGCTCGGCGGCCCCTTCCACGGGGCCGTGCAGGACTGGCTGAACGGCCCGCTGGTGCCGTTCCGCAACATCTACAAGTTCCAGACGGGAGCCGCCCTTGCCCTGGCGCTGGGCCTCATGCACCTGACCGCCGTCGTCTCCCTCTCCGCGCGGGTCCGCGGGCGCCGGCTCGTCCCGGCGGCGGCCCTGCTCGTACTGCCGGGCCTGTGCTGGCCGTACGTCAACGGCTCGGTCCTCCAGCCCGGTTCGTTCCAGCGGCTGCCCGCGTACTGGGAGACGACCGCCGACTGGCTGGCGGACAACGCGGCACAGGACCGGGCCCTCGTCGTGCCGGCGACCGCGCACGGCATCTACACCTGGGGCTCGCCCATCGACCAGCCGCTCGACGTCCTCGCCCGCTCGCCATGGGCGCAGCGGGACTACGTGCCCTTCGGCACACCGGGCAACCGCCGTGCGATGGACGCCGTCGAGCAGGCGCTCACCTCCGGCGGCGAGGTACCGGGCCTGAGCGCCTTTCTGCACCGGGCCGGACTGCACCACGTCGTGGTACGCAACGACCTCGACCCCCGCCAGCTGGGCCATGTCCCGACCACCACGGTGAAACGGACCCTGGAGGCTTCCGGATACCGGCGCGTCGCGGGCTTCGGCCCGGTGCTGACGGGCGGACGGATCGCCGACGACACACCGGTCCAGGTGGAGGGGCTGTTCCCGCGGCAGCGGGCCGTGGAGATCTACGAACCGGCGGCGGGCACCGCACGCCCCGGCAAGGCCCGGCTGACCCCGGTGTCGGCGGCGGCCGTCGTCAGCGGCGGTCCCGAGTCCCTGCTGCCGCTGTCCGCCGGCGGGCGGCTCGACGGCCGGCCGGCCGTACTCGCCGGCGATGAACTTCCGGGTGTGGACCGGCCGTCGATGTACGCGGCGGGCGACGGGATGCGCCGCGCCGACACCCGCTTCGGACTGGTCAACTCGAACACGTCCCACACCTACACCCGCGAGGAACGCAACGCCCCCGAGGCGGTGCAGGACCCCGGCGCCGAGCCCCGGCAGATCCTGCCCCTGCCGGGCTCCGGGCACCAGACCACCGCCGTGCTGCGGGGCGCCGCGTCGGTGACCGCGTCGTCCGCCGGGAACTGGCTCTTCCACCTGCCGCAGTACGACCCGGTCAACGCCTTCGACGGCAATCCCGGCACCGGCTGGGCGGAGGGCTCGCCCGGATCGCCGGCGGGCGAATGGATCAGGATCGACTTCAACGGCCCGACCGGCGTCCCGGCCACGCTCCGGCTGGCCCCGCTGCCCAGCGGCAACGTCCGGGCCGCGCCGACGGCCGTCCGCGTCGAGACCGACCTCGGCAGCCGTACGAGCACGCTGCGGCCCGACGGCTCGGTGCAGGACGTCGACGCCCCTGCGGGCGCCGCGACCTGGCTGAAGGTCACCGTCCTGGAGTCGCAGCAGGGCCGTCCCGGACTGACCGGCGCCGGGTTCGCCGAGATCTCCGTGCCGGGCGTCCAGGTCACGCGCATGCTCCAGCTTCCCGAGGACGCACCGAAGGAGACCGGCGGCTCCGTCGTCTACTCGCTCCAGCGCGGCAGCGACCCGGGCGGACTGTCCGCCGTGGCCGCCGAGGTGGGGCTGCACCGGCAGTTCACCGCGGCCCGCTCCGGCCCGTACACCGTCCGTGCCGCCGCGCTGCCCGTGCCGGGCGAAGCGCTGGACAAGCTGCTGTTCGACCTCACCGGGCAGCGCGACAAGATCGTCGCGAGCGCCGACTCGACGGCGGCCCTGGGGACCAACCTCAGCCCGCGCAACCTCACGGACGGCGACCTCACCACGGCCTGGATCGCCGGTGAACGTCCCGTGCTCCATCTGTCCTGGCCGAAGAAGACCTCGGTCGGCGAGATGGTCTTCGCGGCGGCCGGCGGGCTCTCCACCCGGCCGGAACAGGTGCAGATCAGCTCGCCCGACGGGACCGCCGTCGCCGCGGTGGACGAGAACGGCATGGCCCGCTTCCCGCCCATCACCACCGACCGGATGGACATCACCGTCTCGCGGACCGCGCCGCTCACCCTGCACAACCCGGTCGCCGACGACGAGTTGCAGCTTCCGGTCGGCCTGAGCGAGATCCACATCCCGGCCCTCAAGGAGTTCCGCGCACCGCAGCCGGACCCGGAGCGGACGTTCACGCTGCCCTGCGGCAAGGGGCCGGTCCTCTCCGTCGACGGGCAGTTCCTCGAGACCCGTGCCGAAGGACGGGTGGGAGACCTGACCGGGCGCCGGCCCGTCGAGGTCTCCCTCTGCACGGACGGGAGCCGGGTGGACCTCGACGAGCGGACCCACACGGTCGAGGCCGGAGACGCGGGCCCCCTCGCCGTCACCGGCGTCACGCTCACGACCGGCACGCCGGCGTCCGCCGCGGGCGCCGGGACCGAACGCGCCCTGGAGGTCCGGGAAGGCACGGGCGACCACCGGTCCGTGCGGGTCGGGCCGGGAGACGCCTCGTACCTCCAGCTCCACGAGAACCACAACCCGGGCTGGAAGGCCACGCTGGACGGCGAGGAGCTGACACCCCTGAGGATCGACGGCTGGCAGCAGGCCTGGCTGGTCCCCGCCGGGCAGGGCGGCACGGTGAAGCTCGAGTACGAGCCGTCGTGGATGTACCGCGCCGGCCTGGCGGGCGCCGGGCTGCTGCTCGCCGTGCTGGTGTGCCTCGCGCTCGTCGGACGGCGCGACCGGGCTACGGAGCACCCTGCGGCGGCCCCTCCCGCGCCCGGGCCGCTGCTCGGCGTCGTCGCCCTGACCCTGGTGGCCGTGGTGGTCGCCGGCCCCGTGGCGGTGGTGGTGCCCGTGCTGGCGGTCCTGGCGTGGCTGCGGCCGGCGTTCCTCGTACCGCTCGCGTTCACGGCGATGGCCGGAGCCGGCGCGGTGGCCGCGCTGGGAGCCGGCGACGGGCTGTCGCCGGACCGGGGCGCGTACGGGCCGGCGGCTCAACTCCTCGCCCTCACCGCCCTGTTCGCCGCTCTCGTGAGCGTGGGGCGGGAACGTGGCCGTCCCACCGGCGCCCACCGGTCCGGCGGAGGGCCCGCCGCGCCGGGCCCTGACGGCCGTCCACCCGGTGCCGGCACACCGGAACCAGGTCCGCCAGGGCCGCCCGGCGTGCCCGCGCCGCCGACCGCCGGCAGCGGCGGACCGCCGCGCCGGCATCCCGGAGGGAGTCTCTGATGGCGACGGTCGAGCGCCCCGTGTCCCCCCACGCGGCGGAACCGGAGCTGCCGCGGGTGCCGTTCCCCGTCGTCGACGAGGTCGCACGGCACTGCGCGCAGGACACGGAACCCAACACGGTCCACATCGAGATCCATCTCCCCGGCGCCGTCGAACCGGACCGGCTGCGCGCCGCTGGCGGCCCGGCTCTGGCCGGCGCCCCGCGGGCGCTGGGGGGCGCGGGGCCCCGCGGCCCGCTCGCACGGCGCTACGAGTGGGAGCTGACGCGCGGGCCCGACACGGAGGTGGTGACGTTTCCGCCGCGCGCGGCAGGTGCCCTCGTCCGGGCACGGGAACGCGCCCTCGCCGAGGCGCCGCCGCTGACATCCTCGCCGCCGCTGCGGCTCGAGGTCGTCGAGGAACCCGGCAGACCCGGCTGTGTGCTGGTGTTCACGCTCAACCACACGGCCCTCGACGGCCCCGCGTGCCTGCGGCTGGCGGCCACGGCCGCGGAGATCTACAGCGGCACACCGGCCCCTGCCGCACCCCCGCCGGCCCGGCCCGCGCCCCCCGGACGGCCGCACCGGGCGGACGGCCCCGCCCTGCCGGGCAGACCAGCGCGGGTCGCGGCGGGCACCCCGGGACCGGTGCCGGGCAACGCGATGCTCGTCACCGAACTGCCCGTGCCCCGGCGGGAGACAGGAGCCCCCTACACGGTCAACGACCAGCTGATGGTGGCCACCGCCCTCATGGTCGCCGACTGGAACCGGGCCCATGCCGCCCCACGCCGGCCGCTGCGCATCACCATGCCCGTGGACGACCGGAGCCGTGGCCCCGAGATGCCCATCGGCAACGGCACCCGGCTGGTCGAGGTCGGCTTCACGGCCGCCGAGACCGACGGCCTCGACCTCGCGCGACTGCTGCGCCGCACCGCGGAGCGGACCCGCGCCCTCAAAGCCGCACCCCGCCCTCAACTGGGGCACGGAGCCGCCCTGTTGACGCTTCCCGTACTGCCGGTCGCGGCGCGGGCCGGGCTCACCCGTGGTCTGCGGCTGCTGGCCGCGCCGTGGACATCGACGACACTGCTGAGCAACATCGGCCGCATCCCGTATCCGCTGGACTTCGGCGACGCCGGGCGGGCCTTCGCCGTCTGGTTCTCCGCGCCGGCCAGGATGCCGCGCGGCCTCACCGTCACCACCGCCGCCACGGGAGGCCGGCTCCATCTGGTGCTGCGGTGGTCGCGTTCGCTGCTCTGCGACGAGGACGGCGTACGGCTGCGCGAGCTGTTCGCCCACCATCTGAAGGCGACGGAGGCCCTGTGACCAGCACCGGCTCACCGGCCCTGCGGGATTTCTACGAGGATCCCGATGTCCCCGTCGCCTCCGGCGACGCCCGCAGCAGACGCCAGGCACGGCTGCTGGCCGACGCCCTCGGCCCGGCGACAGGGCGGCTCGTCGTCGACGTCGGATGCGGCGACGGCAGCGCGGCGCGGGCCGCGGCGCCGTACCTCGGCGGCCATCGGCTCGTCGGCGTCGACTGGTCGCACGACGCGCTGCGCCGTGCCCGGCCACACATCGGGAACGTGGTGCGCGGCGAGCTCGACCACGGGCTGCCGTTCGCCGACGGCTGCGCCGACGCGGTGCTGTTCAGCGAGGTCATCGAGCATCTCGTCGACCCGGACCACGCGCTGGACGAACTGCGCCGGATCCTGCGGCCGGCAGGCCATCTGATGCTCTCGACGCCGAACCTCGCGGCCTGGTACAACCGCGCCCTGCTGCTGGCCGGGGTGCAGCCGGTGTTCTCCGAGGTGAGCCTGCGCGGGATCCACGGCCGGCCCGGCTCGCAGGTCGTGGGCCACCTGCGGCTGTACACGGCCCGTGCCCTGCGCTCGTACCTCACGGCCGCCGGATTCCGCGAGGTGCGGATCACCGGCGCGCCGTTCCACGGGGTGCCGCGCGGGCTGCGGCTGCTGGACCGGGCGGCGTGCGCGGTGCCCGGCGCGGCGTCCATCCTCCTCGCGCACGCCCGGCGGGGGTAGCGGCCGTGTGGTGGGGCGTGGGCGCGGCGCTGATGGCCAATCTGCTGTACAGCGTGGGATTCGTCCTGGAGAAGAAGGCTCTCGGCCGGCTGCCCGCGCTCTCCGCGGGCAGGCCCGTGCACGTCGTCCTGGTGCTGCTGACCAGTCCGGCGTGGATCGCCGGATCGCTGGCACTGGCCGCCGGGTTCGCGGCCCAGCTGATCGTCTACCGGGCGCTGCCGATCGCAGCCGCCCAGGGAATCTTCGTTTCGGGACTCGTCCTGCTCCTGCTGCTCTCTTCGGCGGTGCTCGGCGAACAGCCGTCGGGCCGCGAACGCTACGCGCTCGGCGCGGTGCTCGTGGCGCTGCTGATGGTCGTCGCCTCCGTCCGGGAGGGCGAGGACACGGTGAGCGGCGGAGCTCCGTGGACGCTGGTGCTGCTGGTGAGCGTGCCGACCCTCGCCGCGGGCGTGTGGCTGTACGGCCGGGTCGAGCAGCGCTCCCGCAAGCGCCACCGACTGCCGACCAACGGCATCGGCTACGGCGTGGCCGTGGGTCTGCTGTACGGGGTCAGCTCCCTGGCGATCAAGGGCGCGTCGAGCAGGCTGACCACGGCCGACGTCGGCGACGCGGCCCGCTCGCTGTTCACCTCGCCCTACCCGTATCTGCTGATGTTCACGGCGGCGGCCGGTCTCGTCATGTCGCAGGCGGCGCTGCAGCGTTGCCGTGCCTCCCTCATCGTGCCCGTCTGCACCACGGTGACCTGTCTGTTCACGGCGGTGCTCGGGACGATCACCTTCGGGGAGCGGCTGCCGGAGGATCCGCTGCTGCTGACCCTGCGGGTGGCCGGCACGGCGCTGGCGCTGTCCGTGCTGCTCGCCCTCCCCCGCCACGATCCGGCCCCGCGTACGCAGGGACCGCCCCCGGTCGCCCGAACCCGACCGAACCGACCCGACCGACTGAACCGACCGACTGAACCGAAACCGAACCGCCGGAACCGTAAGGACGTTGCCATGGACGCCGACGACCCGCTGCTGCGCATCCTCGCCTGCCCGCTCGACAAGGGCCCCCTGACACTGCTCGGCGGACAGAACATCCTCTACAACCCGAGGCTGCAGCTGAGCTACCCCATCGTGGACGGCATCCCCCAGCTGCTTCCGTCGTCGGGGAGCAGGGTCACGGAGGACGACCACGCCAGGTACCTGCGGGCGGCCGCCGAGTGACCACTGTCGCGGCGGCGATCGCCTCCCGCCTGCCCACCCGCTGGGTCGGCTCCGCGGCCTGCGCCCTCTACCCGCGCTTCGAACCGGAACTGGGCCGGCTCGCCGACTTCTGCCCGCGAGGAGGCACGGCGATCGACATCGGCGGCTGGTACGGCCCCTGGTCCCGTCGGCTGGCCGCCCGCTGCGACCAGGTCGTGACCATGGAACCGGTGCCCCACCTCGCCCGGTACCTGCGGTCGACGCTGCCCGGCAACGCCCGGGTCGTGCAGGCGGCCGCCGGCGACCGGGAGACCACCGCCCGGCTGTGGCTGCCGGCGGGCGACCGCGGGGACCGGGGGGTCTCCTCGCTCGCCCGCCGGGACATCCACTCCCACAGCGTGGCCGTGCCGGCGGTCACCGTCGACAGCCTCGGCCTGTACGACGTGCGGTTCGTGAAGGTGGACGTGGACGGCGAAGAACTCCCGGCGCTCCTCGGCGCCGCGGGCCTGCTGCAACGGGACCGCCCGGCGCTCCTCGTCGAGCTGGAGACCCGCATCCGGCCCATCACCCCGGTGATCGCCCTGCTGACCGGGCAGGGCTACCGGGGCTGGGTACTGGCCGCCCGCTCGTGGATGCCGTTGGACGACTTCGACCTGGCCGGCCACCAGTCGAGGACCGAGCACCTCGTGCACCGGGGGCTGCTGCGCCGGGCACTGGCGCAGCGGGAAGGCCGGTACATCAATTCGGTGCTCTTCCTGCCGGAGGGACGCGTCCCCGGGGGCACGACGGTGCCCCGGCGACCACCCGCATGACCTTTATATGAGGGATTAATCAGGTTTGTGGCGTTGATGCGAAGATGTCCGTATGGATGTACGGAACAGGAACCGCGTCACGGTGAGCGGGAGGGCCGACGGTCCGGTGGTGATGCTGGCGCACGGCTTCGGGTGCGACCAGAACATGTGGCGTCTTGTGGTGCCGGCGCTGGAACGGGACTTCCGGGTGGTGCTCTTCGACCACGTGGGGGCCGGCCGGTCCGACCTGTCGGCGTGGAACGAGGAGCGGTACACCACCCTCGACGGCTACGCCGATGACGTACTGGAGATCTGCCACGAGCTGGACGTGCGTCCCGTCTTCGTCGGGCATTCGGTGAGCGCGACGGTCGGTGTCCTGGCGGCCTCGCGGGAACCGGAGCGCTTCGCACGGCTCGTCCTGCTCACCCCGTCGCCGTGCTACATCGACGATCCCGCGACCGGCTACCGGGGCGGATTCAGCGCCGAGGACATCGACGAGCTGCTGGAGTCGCTCGAATCGAACTATCTGGGCTGGTCGGCAGCGATGGCTCCGGTCATCATGGGCAATCCGGAGCGCCCGGAACTGAGTGAGGAACTGACCAACAGCTTCTGCCGCACCGATCCGAGGATCGCCCGCGTCTTCGCCCGCGCCACCTTCCTGTCCGACAACCGGGACGACCTCGCCAAGGTGCGTGTTCCGACGCTGATCGCCCAGTGCTCCCAGGACGCGATCGCCCCACGGGAGGTGGGGGAGTTCGTGCACGCGCAGATCGACGGGAGCGAGCTGGTCACACTCACCGCGACCGGCCACTGCCCGCAGCTCAGTGCGCCGGAGGCGACCGCCGCGGCGATCGCCTCGTTCGCCGCCGGAGCGGGCCGGTGACGTCCGGGGACACCCACGACCGCACACCGGGCCGCCCCCGGGACCGCGGCGCGGTCCCCGGTGGCGGAGAAGGCACCGGCCAGGTCTCCGCGCTGCTGGAGGACAGCGCCGAGGACCTGTACGAGAACGCACCGTGCGGCTACCTCTCCACCCTGCTGGACGGGCAGATCGCCAAGATCAACCGCACCCTGCTGGACTGGCTGGGGTACCGGCGCGAGGACCTCGTGGGCCGCAAGCGGTTCGCCGACCTGCTCACCGTCGGCGGCAAGCTCTACCACGAGACCCACTTCGCGCCGCTCCTGCGACTACAGGGAGAGGTCAGCGGTATCGCGCTGGAGATGAAGGCCGCCGACGGCAGCCGGCTGCCGGTCCTGGTGACCTCCGCCCTCAAGCGGGACAGCGACGGCCGGCCCCTGCTGATCCGTACCACCGTCTTCGACGCCCGTGACCGCCGCGCTTACGAGACGGAGCTGCTCCGCGCCCGGCAGGAGGCCGACCGGGAACGAGAACGCCTCCAGCGCCTGGCCACCACGCTGCAGAGGACGCTCCTGCCGCCCGCGCTGGAGAACGTGCCCGGCCTGGACGTCGCCGCGCACTACCACATCGCGTCGGTCGACGAGGTCGGCGGCGACTTCTACGACCTGTTCCCCCTGACCGCCGGCACCTGGGGGCTGTTCCTGGGCGATGTGTGCGGCAAGGGGGCGGCCGCCGCGGCCGTCACCTCGCTGGCCCGGTACACCCTGCGGGCCGCCGCCGTCTACCACCCCGACCCGGCGGCCGTGCTCGGCAACCTCAACGCCGTGCTGAACCACGAGTCCCACGGCGAGGACCCCCGTTTCTGCACCGTCCTCTACGGCCTGCTCACCCCCGCCGACCGCGGCGGTTTCCACATCACGCTCGCCGGCGGGGGGCATCCGCCGGCGGTGCTGATGCGCGCCGACGGGAGCGCCGACTACGTGCACACCCCCGGCGGGCAGCTGCTCGGTGTCGTGCCCGACGCCGACATCGCCACCGCCACCGTCCACGTAGCGCCCGGCGACACGCTGCTGCTCTACACCGACGGCCTCACCGAGGCCCACACCACCACGGCCGGCGGTCGCTACGGCGACGAGGCGCTCCTGGACTTCGCACGGTCCCTCGCCCCGACCACCGCGCAGGACGCCATCGCGGCGGTGCGGGAGCTGCTCGACTCCTTCGACAAGGTGGACGACGACACCGCCCTCCTCGCCATCACCGCTCCGCGCCCCGGTCGCGAGGAGGCCCGGGGAGCCGGCTGACGAGCACGCCGGACCTCGCGCGGCCGAGCCGTGAGGAGTCGGCGTTCCCCCCTGAAAGCGGCGCCGGGACGCTGTGCCATACTCAGCGCGCTCACTGCCCGTCCCGAAGTCGTGGGGAACACCGTTGAAGCCCGATCTCGCCGCCCTCGGCGCCGGACCCGTCGCCGCCGTTCCCACCCGGGCCGGCGGGCGGACACAGAGCCCCGTTCCGGCGGTCGCCGGCGTCCGCGCGGGCAGGGAAACGTGAGCGGTATAGAACTGACGACCCCGTACCAGGACACGGACGCGGACCAGCTCTCCTTCACCCTCGGCCGGCCCGCACGCGAGGCACTCGCCGTACGCGACCTCACCGTCGGCGGGCTCGACATCCAGCTCCGGCTCCTCGGCGCGTCCCATCAGGTCTTCGCGGGGCCGGTCCGGGAGACCGTGGCCTGCCTGCCCGGCGTCGCCGGGGGCCTGCCCGGGTCCGCGGTACACGAGTTCGACGAGTGGCACTACCGCTTCACCGCCCGCGTCCGGCACTTCACCGCCGCCGGGTTCAGCGAAGAGGTGCACCGGATCCGCAAGCGGTCCGACGACGCCGCCGAGTCGCTGCACGGCATCTTCCCCGGCTCCCCCGAGGCGGTCACCGCACTGACCGTCGAGCGGCTCAGCGCCGGGCCGGGATGGCGCACTTGGCACACCTACCCGCAGAGCCGCCAGATCGTGGCGACGTACACCCGGCTGGAGGCCCGATGAAGACAGCCCGACTCATCAGCGTGACGATACTCGCCACGATCGCGCTCACCGCCTGTTCCAGTGAGCCGGACGACGGCAACGACGTGCCGTCCACCTGGATCCGCCAGCAGTACACCAGCAGCGGCGTGGGCTATGTCGACACCAGCGACACGACGTCCAAGGTCGCGAAGGAGATCGACGGCCACACCTCGGCCCGTGACCGTATCGACGACTCCGGCAAGGTCTTCCTGCGCTACCGGGACGACATCGTCTCGATCGTCCCGCACCAGAACGGCAGCCGGATCGAGATCGACGACTACCGCACCGGCTACCACCGCTGGAAGTCCAACATCCGGTCCGTGTGGCCGGACCCGGACAGCAACGAATTCCGCGGCGGCGGCCCCGGATCCGGCAAGTGACCGCCCACCGCACCCCGTAGCGTCCCCGGTTCCGCACCCACCCGCACTCCTCGACGACGTCCCCGAAAGGCATCCCCGTGGCAGAGATCTTCGAGTCGGCAGGCGTCGCCCTGCTCTACGGTCTGGTCGGCTTCATCGTCATGGCCGTCGGCTTCATCGCCCTCGACCTGGTGACCCCCGGCAAGCTCGTCCATGTGGTGTGGACCGAGCGCAACCGCGGCGCGGCAGTCCTCCTCGCCGGCCAGACGATCGCCATCGGCCTTGTCATCGACCAGTCCATACGGGCCAGCGAGTCCGAGCAGGGCCTCGGCCTGGGACTCACCAGCACCTTGCTGTACGGCCTGTCCGGAGTCGTGGTGATGACGTTCATCGCCGTCGTCGTCGGTCTCCTCACGCCCGGCCGGCTGGGTCACGCCGTGCTCGACGACAACGGCGACCGCCCCCACCCCGCCGCCTGGGTCCAGGCGGCGATGTACATCGGCACGGCCTTCATGGTCGGCGCCGCGGTCTCCTGAACCGGACGATGGGCACCACCGCTCCGGACGACACGGCCGCGGACGAGGCGGCCCCGGCACCGGCCGCGGCGGGGAACACCGCCGCGTGCCCGGCCCCGGCGGACGCGCCCGCCGCGGCCGACGCCGAGCCTTCCGCCGCCGCCTACTCCCGCGGGTCCCGCTTCCTGCTCCTGTTCGCGGTGTTCCTCTGCGCGGCCTGCGGCCTGGTGTACGAACTGGCGTTGACGGCGCTGGGCAGTTACCTCATCGGCAACTCCGTGATGCAGACCTCCGTGGTCATCTCCGTCATGGTCTTCGCCATGGGCATCGGCTCGCTGGCCGCCAAGCCGCTGCAGCGGCGGGCGGTCGGCTCCTTCGCCCTGGTGGAGGGGCTGCTCGCGCTCGTGGGCGGGCTCTCGGTACTCGTCCTCTACGTGTCGTTCGCCTGGCTGCGGATCTACATGCCGTCGATGGTGGTGGTCACGTTCGCCGTCGGCCTCCTCATCGGGGCCGAGATCCCGCTGCTGATGACGCTGCTCCAGCGGATCAGGCGGCAGGAGGCGGGCAGCGCCGTCGCCGACATGTTCGCCGTCGACTACATCGGAGCGCTGGTCGGCGGGCTGTGCTTCCCGCTGCTGCTGCTTCCCGCCTTCGGGCAGCTCAAGGGCGCGCTGGTGGTGGGCGCCGTCAACGCAGTTGCCGGGGTCGTCGTCGTCCTGTGGATCTTCCGCCGGCAGACCCGCCGCGTCGTACGCGTGTCGCTGCTGACCGGTATGGCGGCCGTCCTCGCCGTGCTCGGCACGGTCTACGCCCTGGCGGACGACATCGAGGTGACCGCACGTCAGCAGCTGTACCGCGACCCGATCGTGCACGCCGAGACCACGCCGTACCAGGACATAGTCGTCACCCGGTCGACCGCCTTCACCGGGGACCCCGACATGCGGCTGTTCCTCAACGGCGATCTGCAGTTCTCCTCCGTCGACGAGTACCGCTACCACGAGGCCCTCGTCCACCCGGCGTTGTCGGGCAGGCGCTCCTCGGTGCTGATCCTCGGCGGCGGCGACGCACTCGCCCTGCGCGAGGTGCTGCGCTACGACGACGTCGAGGACGTGACGCTGGTCGACCTCGATCCGGCGATGACCAGGCTCGCCCGCACCTTCGAGCCGCTGCGCGAGCTGAACCGGGACGCGCTGCGCGACCGCCGGGTCACAGCCGTCAACGCCGACGCCTTCAACTGGCTGCGGGACGCCACGCGGCGGTTCGACACGGTCATCATCGACTTCCCCGACCCCGACAGCGCGGCGCTGGCCAAGCTGTACTCGGTCGAGTTCTACCACCTGCTCAAGCAGGTCCTGAAGCCCGAGAGCCAGGTCATGGTGCAGGGCGGGTCCCCGTTCTTCGCCCCCAAGTCGTACTGGTCCATCGCCGCGACGATCGGCGAGGCCGGATACCGCACGACCGAGTACCAGGTGGACGTCCCGAGCTTCGGCAACTGGGGCTTCATCCTGGCCACCCCCGGCGCCGACGGCCCGCCCCCTGCACTGCGCCTGGCCGAACAGGCGCCGACGCTGCGGTTCCTGGACGACTCCGTCCTCGAGGCCGCCGCCGTCTTCCCGCTGGACCGCCGCCGCCTGGACGTCCGGGCGAGCACGCTGATGGATCCGGTGGTGCTGGAGTACACGCTCAACGAGTGGCGGAACTACTGAGCCCCACAGGAGTCCGGGGCGGGCGACGGCAGTAGGACCGCCCGTCTCCGTGCCTCCCGGCGACCCGCCGCCGTCCCGTCCAGCCGCCCTGCCGCCCTCGCCGCCCTGCCGCCCCTGCCGCCCCTGCCGCCTGCGTATGCCGTCCTGCCGACGCGGAACTCCGGTTTCCTCAGGGCCAGGTGCACCGGTGCGCCGTCTCGTGCCGACTCTCCCAGGCGTCTGCGGCCGGTTCTTCTCTTGCGCTCGGAATGGGCCTTCGCTTCCGCCTGATTCACGGCACTTCGCCGCGTTCATGACGCTCCACGGAATCCCGCACCGGCGACATCCGGCCATGCCCTCTCACTGATTTCGTACTGAGGGGTAGGCCCGCGCCCGCTCTTGCTATACGGTCCGTCTAACAGCTTGCTAGACGCCGCGTCTAATAAGCTGCGGCGGCATCCCGGCGGCGAGGACGGCCGACGGTGCCCGCCGGCCCGCACCCGACAGCGAACAAGGAACATCACACCACTCGTTTCGAGGAGCCGCACCATGTCCAGCAGCACCCTCCGGCCCAAGACGCAGGAACCGTCCCAGGAGCAGGACGTCGCCCGGCGGTTGCTCGACTCGGCCGCCGTGCTCGCGTACGACCCCGCCACAGAGGTGGACTGGGAGACGCCGCTGGACAAGGACTTCCACGGCGCCAGCCCCGAGTGGAGCACCCTCTACGGCACCGCGTACTGGAGCGAACTGACGGACGCCCAGCGCAAGGAGCTGACGCGTCAGGAGGCCGCGTCCGTGGCCAGCACCGGCATCTGGTTCGAGATGATCCTTCAGCAGATGGTCCTCCGCGACATCTACGCCAAGGACCCGACCGACGCCACGTTCCAGTGGGCGCTCACGGAGATCGCCGAGGAGTGCCGGCACTCGATCATGTTCGCCCGTGGCGCCGAGAAGCTCGGGGCCCCCGCGTACCGGCCGCACCGCTTCGCGGTCGAACTGGGCCGCGTCTTCAAGACCGTCGCGTTCGGGGAGGCGGCGTACGCCGCGATCCTCGTCGCCGAGGAGGTCCTCGACGTCATGCAGCGCGACTGGATGCGCGACGAGCGGGTGGTGCCGTTCGTCCGGACCATCAACAACATCCATGTCGTCGAGGAGTCCCGGCACATGAAGTTCGCCCGTGACGAGACGCGCAAGCGCCTCCGCGGGGCCGGCCGGCTGCGGCGGCAGATCAACGCCCTCGTCGTCGCCATCGCGTCGTACGTCATCGTCACCAGCATGGTGAACAAGAACGTCTACGCGAACGCCGGGCTCGACAAGGAGCGCGCCGTTCGCGAGGCCAAGGCCAACGAGCACCACAAGTCCATGATGCGGTCGAGCTGTTCGGGACTCATGGAGTTCCTGGCCTCGGCCGGTCTGCTCACCCGGCCCGCCCTGTTCTTCTACAAGCGCGCCGACCTGATCTGACAGCACGAGCGACCCGACCCGACGACCCGACCGAACCTGAGCCGAGTTGACGACATGACCTACGCCATCACGCAGACCTGCTGCAGCGACGCCACCTGCGTCGCCGTGTGCCCGGTCAACTGCATCCACCCCACCCCGGAGGAACGGGCCTTCGGCAGCACGGAGATGCTGCACATCGACCCGAGATCCTGCATCGACTGCGGCGCCTGCGCGGACGCCTGCCCGGTGGACGCGGTCTTCCCCGTGGACAGCCTTTCCGGGTCGCAGCAGGAGTACGCGGCGATCAACGCGGACTACTTCGAGGACAAGGCACCCGAACCGGCGGGCGACAGCCCGAACTTCCACGTCTGGGGCGAGCCGGAGTTCAAGCGCGTCCTGCCGGCCGACTTCGCGCCGATCCGGGTCGCGGTCGTCGGCACCGGCCCTGCCGGCATGTACGCGGCACAGGACCTGCTGCTGCACACCAACGCCGAGGTGACGCTTGTCGACCGGTTGCCGGTGGCCGGCGGTCTCGTGCGCTACGGAGTGGCACCGGACCATCCCGCGACCAAGAAGGTCGGTGACACCTTCGGGCGGTTCCACACGCATCCGCGGGTGCGGATGCACCTGGGCGTCGAGGTCGGCAAGGACGTCACGGCGGAAGAACTCGCCGCGCACCACGACGCGGTGATCTACGCCGTCGGCGCCTCGTTCGACCGCCGGCTCGGGATCCCGGGCGAGGACCTGCCCGGCAGCATCTCGGCGACGGCGTTCGTCGCCTGGTACAACGCCCACCCCGAGATCGCGCCGGACGCCGTGGACCTCTCGGCCGAACGCGTGGTCGTGGTCGGCAACGGCAACGTGGCCCTCGACGTCGCGCGGATCCTGGTCCGTGACCCGGAGACGCTGGCCGCCACCGACATCGCCGACCACGCGCTGGCCGCCCTGCGCGCCGGGAAAGTACGCGAAGTGGTGCTCCTCGGCCGTCGCGGCCCCTCGGACGCGGCGTACACCAGGTCGGAACTCCTCGCTCTCAAGCACCTGCCCGGCGTGGAGCTGGTGGTGGACGACCACGATCCACGGATCGGCGCGGGCATCGAGAACGCCGGGGCCAAGGACAAGGCCGCCGATCTTAAGGACGTCACCCGCCGCGAGATGGACTGGTCCCTTCCGCCTGCACCGGGACGGCGCATCGTGTTCCGCTTCCACTCCGCACCGTCGGAGGTTCTCGGCGAGGACACCGTGCGTGCCGTACGCACCACGGGGACGCCGGAAGCTCGGGACATACCCGCCGGCATGCTGCTGCGGGCCGTCGGCTACCGGGGCGCGCCGATCACCGGCCTGCCCTTCGACGAGGCCACCGGCACCGTGCCGCACGCGAACGGCCGCGTGACGGGGATGCCCGGGACGTACGTCGTGGGCTGGATCAAGCGCGGGCCGTCCGGCGGCATCGGCGCGAACCGTACGTGCGCCGCCGAGACGGTCGGCACGCTCCTCGCCGACGCCGTCGCCGGCGCGCTGCCCGCGCCCTCGTCGCCGGCGAAGGCGTTCCAGCGGCTGGTACGCAGCCGCAACCGCCAGGTCGTCGACGCGTCGGGGCTGGCGGCGATCGAACGGGCCGAGGTCGCCCGCGGCCTGCGTGAAGGCAGACCGCGGGTCAAGCTGACCACGGTCGCGGAGCTGGTGAAGTCGGCGAAGTCCGGCCGCCGGCTGATGCCGCGCTGACAGGGCGCGACGCCGTCGGCCGATGCATCGCCGACAGGCGTCTCCCCGGGACTTGGGCGCCACGGGCTCCCGGGGTGCGCGGACGGCTCCCCGGCCGTCCGCCAACCTCCGTAAGCGACACCTCATGGCTCGTCATCACCGCGCTCGACATTCCGCAGGGGCGCGCGATCCGGGGGGCCGGCACCGTGCGCCTCCCTGCTCTTCCGTGTCCCCCGCCACTGGGGCAATCTGAGGAGGGGGTGGTCATGAGCCGGCGTAGGACGTCACGGCAGGAACTGAACAGGGCCCGCAGGCGTACCAGTTTCATCGGGCGTCACATGGAGCGTGACTCCTTCCACGCCAATCTGGGTCTCGACCCCGGGGAGGCGAACTACCTCTTCCACGTGCATGGGGTGGCGGGAGTCGGCAAGTCGTCACTGGTACGTCACTGGGAGGAGACCGCCCGAGCCGCCGGTGCCGTGACGGCGGTGGTGAGCGAGGATGTCAGCAGCCCCATCGAGGCGATGGAGTCCATCGGCGCGCAGTTCGCTCGGCAGGGGCAGGCGCTCGGCAAGTTCGAGAGCGCTGTGGAGCGTTACCGCAAGCACCGGCACGAGGCCGATGCGTCCCTCGCACTCCCTGCGATGGACCGCGAGGGCGGGGCAGCGTCGACGTCCAGCAGGACGGCCGCACAGATCGGGATGGGTGCCCTGAGTCTGACGCCCGTCATCGGCCCCGCCGCGGCCGCACTGGACGTGGAAGCTCTGGCGCGGGGGACGGACCGAATGCGAGCCGCCGTCAGCAGCCGTCTGCGCAACCACCACGACGCCGAACTCGTACTGCGTCCCCTGCGTGTACTGACCCCCGTTTTCCTCCAGGGGCTTGCGGAGGCGGCCGAAGATCACCCCTGGGTCGTGCTGTTCTTCGACACCTGGGAGCGCACCGAGCCCTTCCTCGACGCATGGCTGCGCGGCATGGTGTTGAACGACGACCAGGGTGATCTGCCGGTGAACGTGATCGTCGTCATCTCGGGCCAGGCGGCCCCGACCGCCCGCGAGTGGGCCGAATACCGTGACCTGATCGTGGACATACGGTTGGAGGTCTTCACGGAGGCAGAGGCCCGTGCGCTGCTCAGCGCTCGAGGAGTGACGGACGAGGCGGTGGTGGCCACCATCCTGCGCATGTCCGGTCGACTCCCCGTCCTCCTGGACACTCTCGCCCGTGTTCATCCGTCAGGCCCGGACTCCCTGGACGACCCCTCCGAAACCGCGGTCCAGCGCTTCCTCCACTGGGTGAGCGACCCGCATCAGCGCGCTGCCGTCCTCGCGTGTGCTCTGCCCCTCCAACTCGACGAAGACATCTACCGCAGCGTGGCCCCGCAGGAGACCGCTGATCAGTACGCGTGGTTACGCGGCCTCCCCTTCGTGTCCGGTCAGGGCGGTCGCTGCCGCTATCACGACGTAGTACGCACCAGCATGCTCCGGCTCCAGCGCACCCGGTCCCCGCTCGACTGGTCCGAACGCCATAACCGCCTTGCCGACACCCATGCCCGTTGGCGCGCCGACCTCGAAGACGGACTCGCTCCCGACAAACGCTGGTCGGACAGCGCCTGGCGCGAGCATCGGCTGAACGAGACCTACCACCGTCTCTGCGCCTCCCCCCAATTCCTTGCGTCAGCTCTCGAAGAAGCAGTCGAGGCATGCTCAGAAGGGCTGCCCACTCTTCGTCGGTGGGCCGATACCCTCACCCGCGCCGGGAATGACACCGACACGTTCTCCCTGACCACCTGGGGCCAACGCCTCGAAGCTGCAAGCGCGCGCGAACCCGGCCTGGCAAATGTCCTCACCGAACTGCTCGCCTCAGCCTCGCTGGGCCCCCCTGCACGCGCCCACGCCCACCTCCTGCGCGGCCGGCAATTCTTCCGGGCCGCTCACCCCGAGGGCGCTCTGACAGACTTCACGGCAGCACACGATCTCGCCCCGACACTTGTGGCGGCCTCCACCGACCGAGGCACCGCATTCGCATGGTTGGGGCGATTCGACGACGCTGTCACCGACTTCGACCGCGCCATCGGACTCGACCCAGGCGACGCCTGGATCGTCACCCGCCGCGGAGTGGTACAGCGGCTGGCCGGCCGCTACGACCGGGCCATCGCCGATTTCGACCGCGCCATCGAACTCGACCCCGGCGACGCCTGGGTCATCGCCCACCGCGGGGTGGCACAGCGGCTGGCCGGCCGCTACGACCGGGCCATCGCCGACCTCAGCCACGCCATCGAGCTCAACCCCCGCTATGCCTGGGCCATCGCCAGTCGGGGCGAGGTGTATCGGCTGGTCGGCCAGTACGACCGTGCCCTCGCCGACCTCAGCCACGCCATCGAATGTGAACCTGGCGTCTGGGCCATGACCTACCGCGGCGAGGTGCACCGGCTGGCCGGGCGCCACGACCAAACCGTCACCGACTTCGAGCAGGCCGTCGAACTCGACCCCGACTATCCGTGGGCCATCGCCAACCGGGGGGTGACGTACCGGCTGTTGGGCCAGTACGACCGTGCCATCACCGACCTCGACCACGCCATCGAGCTCAACCCCCGCTACGCCTGGGCCATCGCCAACCGTGGCTCGGTGCACCGGCTGGCAGGCCGCCACGGTCCAGCACGGAGAGATATCGAGCAAGCACTCGTCATCGCACCGGAGAGGGCCGACTATCTCCTGCAGAAGGCGATGCTCATCAGCCAGGTCGACGGGGTTGCGGCTGCGGCCGACACCTGGCGACAGCTGGCTCGGCGCTCGATGGACTCCAGCGATCAGTACGAGTTGCTCGCACTCTTCCTGGCCGCCCTCTCGGCGGGGAGGTCGGATGAAGCGAACACCGCGTTCCACCAGTTCATCAGCCGGCACCCCGACTCCAGCACCACTACCGACGCGTTGCAGTACCTGCACGAACTCGCTGCCTGCCCCGGCGTGGCCCAGGACGGTGTCGACCGCTACCGCCGCACGCTCGCGAACCGGTTGGGCAGGTGACCCGAGCCGGGGATTCAACAGCTCGCCCGACCAAGGAGCCGGGAGGAGGCCACGGGCTCCTGCCGACCGGAGCGTGAGAGGCACCCCGTCTGAATCGGGGAACGGCCTTGCACCAAGCGTGGCTCAGATCGAGGCATCGGCCGTCTCAGGCCCCTTTGGGGCCCCCGTTGCCACAGCCCGAGCGGAGGCCGGCGCGCAGATGAGCCTCGCCGGGCAGCGAAAGCCGGACGATCCGACTCAGAAGTCCGCCTCGGACGTGCTCAGCCAGTCCCGTGCACTCCTGGCCGTGGCGCGCAACTGCGGGTGGTCACGCACGATCTCTCGTTGACGTTCGGCCGGTAGCCCAAGTTCGTTCAGCAGATTCAGAATGACCACCGCAGTGGTCACGTCCACAATGGCGAGCAGCTCCTCCAGCTCGTGGTTGGGGGTTCGCCCTTCGTGGGCCAGGTCGTTCCGAGCTCGAGTCGTCCGCCTGGCCCACCGGTCCACGTCAGGGACGAGCGTGGACAGCGCCTCTTGGTCGGGGCGGGCCGCGAGTGCGTACAACCGATCACGAAGTGTCGGGTCATTGCGGAGGGAGCCGCGGATCCGCTTCCTATGCTCCTCGGGCACCTGAGCCAGCATCGCTTCGCGCATCGGTTTGAAATCCTCCGACGGGATCGGCGGTTCGTCGATGTCGAAACCCCGGTGCAGTACCTCAGCCGCTCCCACCGCCGTCAGAAGATTGTTCTCGACGTACCGTGCCGGCGCGTACCGAAGCCCCAGAACCATGTTGGTCGCGGACTGCAGCCGCTCGTGCATATCGCACCAGCGGGGGATGATCTCCTCGAAGGGTAGAGCCTCGCACGTGAAGAACACACGGTGATGAGCGGCTGCCTTCGCATCGTGCTTCCCTACGACAAAGGGCGAGTACAGCACGTCGACATTCCGCCCCAGCCGCAGCCCGCCGGCCTCCGACACAGCATTGTCCAGGGCCAGTTTCAGGCGTACCCAGATCATGCCTGCAGCACGATGAGTGGCAAGGGCGATCAGGTCTTGTATCAACCGGGCATAGCCAATCGCATCACTCAGTGAGGACGCCTCGCGCCGGGTGATCCGCATGTACGCGGTATCACGCATGCGACCAACGGTTCCGCCCCTGCGCTGGTCGAAGAACGGCAGCGTGTGGCGGTGCGCGAGCGTGAACTCAGTCCCGTCGACTTCGACCGACCGCACCTCCACGGGCTTGACGGAGATGGTGCCACTCCCATCATGACGTCCGCCGGGCGCACCCAGGAAGCCCTCGAACACTGACGATGCCGCCCAATGCCCGAGGTCCTCCACCGACACCTCTGTTGTGGAGAACACCGCCTCGTCTTCACCACTGACGTGCGCCCCGATGAGTGCCGTCGTTGCCACGACGGTCTGTTTGTCGGGGGTCTTTACCCGCGCACCGAAGGTCCGCCGGCCACCGTTTGGAAAACAGCCGAAGAGGCTGATCTCGCACTGATCGGCGGCACCATGGATCACACCCCACGTTCGACGGCCCTCATGGACCATCAGCACACCAGGAGCAGGCGTCGTCGTGACTCGATCCTCGAACGCGCCGATCAAAGAGAGTCTCAAGCCGCACTCGGGCTCGTAGCGGAGCACGCCTGGCACCTGGTGCCCAGGGTCTTCCGGCAGCCACCAAAGGCCGGCCCACTCGCCTGGCGCGTCAAGATTCAGGGGGTCACTGCCCATCGTGATCACCTTTCCCGTCGTATGGAGCGCTCAGGAGCTCACGCACGGCGCTCTTCCGAACTATTCCTGAGTTGTGTCGCGGGGAAGAAATCAACCGGGGCTGACGACGAGGCGCGGCTCCGGGCGCTGATTGAACCGCTCCAAATCTGATGGAGGCTTTGATGTGCCCCGGCTTGCGTGCGGTCGCGTTGCTGGACTCCAGGTGATCGAGGGCGTTGTCCTCATCTCGAACTCGAGGGGTATGAGCGAGCCGCCCGGATGTCCGCCACACCGCCCGGCTGAGCCTGAGGGGGGCGGAGCGGCGGCTGTGGTGCGAGGACCGGGTGACGGCGGGCTGACACGACGCCACCTGGTGTTTGAGCCCCGCGCCCGTACCCGGCGGCGTGCTCGTCGAGGGTCGCCTCACACCTCGCCGGCGTCCAGCCGTCGGGCCGAGTCGAGCACGTGCCGCGGCAGCTTGGAGCGGGCGTCCAGCACCTCAATGCCGATCAGAACGCCGTCCGCGTCGAAATCGAGGTTGATCATCCCGTCGACCGCGACCGGGTCGCAGGGGTACATACGCGCCGACTGCGGATGCTCCCCCGCGCGGGTGAGATAAATGTAGGCCGCGTTCGCCACCGCGTCGTAGGTGATATCGACCTCGACCATGCTCGACCTCCCGGGAGATAGGCCTCCGTCACACCGGTCATCACGGTGTTCACGCTCCCGTCGATGGGCTTGGCGACGAACACCTGGGACTTGGGATCGTAGTAGCCCAGCTTGTGTCGGCCGTCGCCCGGCCGGCGCGGTAGATAGGAGAACGGTTCCTTGGCCAGGACCGCCTGGGCGTCCGCGTCCGAGATACTGCGCTGCCGAACGCGCTGGATCGCGTGGGAGGTGAGGCTGTCGGCGGCATCCGCCCGTCCTCGACCTCGTCGATGGTCTGGTAGCTGATGTCGCCGATGCCCTCGCACGTACTCGAGCCGGCGTGTCCGGTGAAGTAGCTGCCGCCGTTGTGCACCAGGGCCGGTGCCGATCCGGCCCGCACGCAGACGTCACCGGCGGCAGCCCCCGTTACCTTTTTCGTGGCTCCGCAATGGGGCCTTCTACGAACCGCAGACGTCGGCCGCAATCACCTGACCTGCGGGCCTGCGAGGACAACGACTCGATCGGCCTCGACATCGAAGCCGAGCACCGGATGGTCGTAGTCGCCTTCCGGGTCCATCAGCACCGGCTTGCCCAACCGCCGTCCGATCTCCCGAAGGAAGCCGCAGAACACATCAAGCCGATCCTGACCCTGCAACTCCCGCAGGTCGACGTCGAAGTCGACTTCATCGTCGGCATGGAAACGGAAGATCGCCAACACATCGGCAGTCGGCCAGACCCGCAGGTCCGGGCACTCGGCATCAGTCGGGCGGGACAGCACGGCCTCCGCCCGCGGAACCGGAAGCACCGTCTCTCCTTCGGAGTACTGGCACTTCCAGCCCCTCTCCCCGACAAGATCGAGAACCGCCTGCCAGTCCTCCACCGAGGCGTCTGGGACACGAACGTCCGGCAGCGACCCCATCGAGTCCGGATCGAAGAAGCACTCCACGTCATCCCACAGCAGGTCGTCCACTCCGCCATGCTGCCCGGCCCCCAGGTTCAACGCACCCCTGTTTCCCTTGACCAAAGACATAGGGGCACCCCCCGTCCGCCGCGACACGGGTCAGCCCAGGAAGCTCAGCCTGACCCGCCGGTCCGGGTTGTCCTTGTTGGTGTCGACGAGGCACACGGACTGCCACGTGCCGAGCTCCAGCCGGCCGCCGACCACGGGAAGCGTCGCATGCGGCGGGACCAGGGCGGGGAGCACGTGGTCCCTGCCGTGGCCTCGGCTGCCGTGCCGGTGCTGCCAGCGGTCGTCGGCCGGGAGCAGGGTGTGCAGCGTGGTCAGCAGGTCGTCGTCGCTGCCGGCCCCGGTCTCGATGAGGGCGATACCGGCGGTGGCGTGCGGGACGAAGATGTTGAGCAGGCCGTCGGCCCCGCCCGCGTTCTCGCTGAGGAAGCGCTCGCACTCCCCCGTCAGGTCGGTGACCGCCTCGTCGGAGCCGGTGCTGATGGTCACGGTCTTGGTGGTGAAGGTTCCGGGCATGACCCCATCTTCTCGTCCGCCGGCCGGTGTGGCCCCTGCGGGAAGATCCGCGCCGCCCACCCTGTTGGTAGAAACGTGAACGACTTGGTGGCTCGTGAAGTGGACGTCGTGGTCGTCGGGGCGGGGCAGGCAGGCCTGTCCGCCGCCTATCACCTGCGGCGCGCCGGCCTGCTGCCGGACCGCGACTTCGTCGTGCTCGACCACGCCCCGCGGCCCGGTGGCGCCTGGCAGTTCCGGTGGCCCTCACTCACCTACGGCAAGGTGCACGGAATGCATTCGCTGCCGGGCATGGAACTGACCGGCGCGGACGACGACCGGCCCTCCGCCGACGTGATCGGCGCGTACTTCACGGCCTACGAGCGGCGTTTCGGCCTGGCCGTGCACCGGCCCGTCGCGGTCGCGGCCGTCCGCGAAGGGGACGGCGGACGGCTGTCGGTGGAGACCTCGGAAGGCATCTGGTCGACGCGGGCCCTCATCAACGCGACCGGCACCTGGGACCGCCCGTTCTGGCCGCGCTACCCGGGTCAGGAGACCTTCCGCGGGCGGCAGCTGCACACAGCGGACTACCGCGGCCCCGCGGAGTTCGCGGGGAAGCGGGTGATCGTCGTCGGCGGCGGAGCGTCAGGGACACAGCATCTGATGGAACTGGCCGCGGTGGCGGCCGGGACGACATGGGTGACACGGCGGCCCCCGGTCTTCCGGGACGGCCCGTTCGACGAGGACGCGGGACGCGCGGCGGTCGCGCTGGTCGAGGAACGTGTACGGCGCGGACTGCCGCCGCAGAGCGTCGTCTCCGTCACCGGCCTGCCGCTGACCGACGCGGTCCGGCAGGCCCGGCGGACCGGGGTGCTCGACCGGTTGCCCATGTTCCACCGGATCACACCGTCCGGGGTCGCCTGGGACGACGGCCGGAGCGTCGAAGCCGACGTGATCCTCTGGGCGACCGGCTTCCGCGCGGCGATCGACCATCTCGCGCCACTGCGCCTGCGTGAGCCGGGAGGCGGCATCCGGGTGGACGGCACCCGCGCGGTGCGCGACGCCCGCGTCCACCTCGTCGGCTACGGTCCCTCGGCCTCGACGATCGGCGCGAACCGCGCCGGGCGGGCCGCCGTGCGGGAGATCACCCGGCTGCTGGAGAAGGAACCGGCACCCGTCTGACGGGCGTACGCCCTGGTGACGGGCGCCCCAAGACCTGCGCCCCCATGACCTGCGCCCGCGGGACCTGCGCCTGTACGACCTGCGCCCGCATGACCCGCGCCGTGACGACAGCCCGACGTCTCAGCCGTCCGTGGCACGCGCCTCTGCCCGTGCGGCGTTGAACTCCGCCACATGCCGCTGATGTTCCTCGTAGCTGCTGGTGAAGCGGGTGTCGCCCGGCTTCACCGTCACGAAGTACAGCCAGTCGCCCGGCGGCGGGGCGACCGCCGCGTGCATCGCGACCTCCCCCGGGTTGCCGATGGGTGAGGGCGGCAGCCCCTGGTTCTCATAGGTGTTGTACGGGCTGCGCAGCCGGGTGTCCGCGGTCGTGGTGTCCACCGTGCTGCGGCCCAGCGCGTAGTTGATCGTCGAGTCCATCTGCAACGGCATGCCCTGGGCGAGCCGGTTGTGGATGACGCGGGCCACCTTGCCCATGTCGTCGGCGGTGTCGGCCTCGGCCTGCACGATGCTGGCGATGTTCACCGCCTGATGCAGAGACACGCCGCTGCGGCTGATCCCGTGGGCGATGCGCCGGCTGCCGAAACGCTGGTCGGCGGTGTTGACCATGAAGCTGAGCAGCCCGGCCGGGGTACTGGTGGCGTCGTAGGGATAGGTGGCCGGGAAGAGGTAGCCCTCCGGATTGCCGCGAGCGTCGGGCGGGAGCTTCAGCCGCGCCGTCGCGGCCGCCTTTCCGGTGGTTCCCGGCGCGACCTTCAGGGCCTTGTCGATTGCGGCGTACACCTGGGTGGCACGCCGGCCCTCCGGGATGACGAGCTTCTGTTGCGGAGGCGGCGGCGGACGGTGCGGCCCCTCCGGCTCCCGGGTGAGCAGCGGCACCAGGACCGCGGCCGCCGTCACCGCCAAGGCGCCCGCCACCAGCACCAACCGGCCGCGGCGCGTCAGGCGGGGCCGGCGCCTGGACCGTCCCCCCGGTGAGGGCTCGTTCGTCATGCGGGCACGCTAACCCGGTCCTCCGGCCGTTCCGGGGAGCCGGCGTCCGACGGCACGTCAACTCGTCCGCCACCGAACCGGCACGAACAAACGAACGCTCGCGCGGTTGTTCCCCAGAACGTGTGGTCGCATGGGTTTCGCCGACGCAACTCCCTTGCGACACAGGATGCTTACGGTGCGCAAGCGACGGGCTGCAGACCGCGACGACTGCGCAGTCCCATGATCAGCACCATGCACGAGGAGAAAGCATCACCATGAACCTCATCACCAACCTGCTCGCCGGCGTCGTCCACTTCGTGGGTTGGCTCGTCTGACGGTCGTTCACGACAGGCGCCGCCGCTCCC